>CAXUMK010000198.1:0-10663 GCA_964251885.1 uncultured Segetibacter sp.
TTGTATTCTGCAGTACTGCTGTCAGTTTCAAGAGTGCCTCAGGTAATGGCTCAGGACAAGCTACTGCCAAAAAAATTATACACGCTGCATCCAGTTTTTAACACTCCTTACATCTCTATTATCACCTGTTCTGTTGTTGTAAGCCTGATGATACTCTGGACTTTTAAAGACCTGCTGATAATAGATGTAACGCTGTATGGAGCCGCTTTATTTTTAGAATATATTACCTTGATCAGGCTTCGCATAATCGCTGCTGCCGAACACCGGCCTTTTAAAATTCCGCTCAATATTGCCGGACTATGCGTGATGACTTTGCTGCCTTTTTCGGTGTATGTAGTCGCTTTGGCAGCGGCATTTACAAATGAGGCTTCTGCAGCAAAACCTGCGTTATTTGCATTAGTTGCACTGTTAACCGCGGAGGCAGCGTGGAGAATAATAAAATGGAAGAACAAATTTGGTACTTAAAGTCGTATAAAAAGTGCAATGGGTTTTATGAGCGGGCTGTATTGCTACTATTAAGCATCGTTGCGTCGCACTCTTGTACGCTTTGTTCGCTGTTCGGCAAGACCTCATCCTCCGTCTCCTTCTCCTCGCGGAGAAGGAGCGGTACAGCATTGCATAACCTAACATTTTATCTACCACATCGTCGTTAATTTTCTACCCGTCATTGAAGCTTGCGTAGCTTGGAGAAGCAATCCCCGGTCGATTGTCAACTTGATTTGCTTCGTACCTCTCAACGACGAACGATAGAACTTACAAAAGGACAACCACAAAAGCTACCATAGAATGCACCTAACATAAGTAATACGTTACGAATAAAGGCATAAAAACCTTATTACCTTAGTAACAGATAGAAAAGAGAAAGAAAAAACCTTATTACCTTATCATCTAGTCATGAACAGAATACCACAATCTTTTATACTCATTTTTTTATAACTCAAAATCGCTCTCCTTACATTCCTAAAAATCGTAGATATAAGGTAATAAGGTTAGTTATTTTGAGGCAGATATGTTGTGTTACTAAGGTAATAAGGTTATATCAATAGGGTGTATCCCAGATTGTTGCTTAATTAAATTCGTCGTTGCGAGCCTTTCGTAGCGAGCTCCCATCCAACTGTCAACTGATTGCGCAGTGGGATTGCTTCGTGCCTCGCAATGACGAGCAGTTTTAACGACGCCATTGAAATTACTTTGCAGCTTAAAACACACGATCAGGCTTAATCATATCAGGAAATTGTTTCTGCACTTTTTTTACTTCAGGAATACTAAACCCCATAACATAACCACTATAAGGATGCTTCTCAATATAATCCTGGTGATAATCTTCTGCTTGCCAGAAAGTGGTATAAGGCACCAACTGTACAGCGATCGTAGCGCTGTACTTTCCTGACGATTTCATTGATCTAATATAGTCCTCTGCCATCTTCTTCTCTCCGTCGTTTCTGTAAAAAAGGATAGAACGGTATTGTGTTCCTTGATCGGGTCCCTGGCCATTTACCTGTGTAGGATCCTGGCCTGAAAAATAAATTTTCAATAGCTGTTGGTAAGTGATAACTGCAGGGTCATAATATACATTTACGGTTTCAGCATAACCTGTATTGCCTTCTTCTATTCCCTCGTAGGTTGGATTTTTTGTTGTTCCCCCTGCATAACCTGATACAGCTTCTTTCACTCCTTTTATACTTTCGAATAGAGCTTCTTCGTGCCAGAAACATCCGGCGGCAAATGTTGCCTGGCTGTATTTTGACAGTTCCTTTGTGGTCAGCTTTTTTTCAGCAGTTGCTGCGCCTTTACTTTTCTGTCCGCAAGATGTTGCAGCAATTGCCATTAGTAAAAACAGCAAAACAGGAATTTTTTTCATATACACCTTTTTATAAATTTACGTAAAAGACAGTTTACGTAGTTGTTAAGGAAATGAAATAGAATGAAAAAGATGGCTTCTATAGTTGTTCAGGGATACAAGTGACTCCTTAGCCTGTTGAATAAAGAATGAAAAGTAGAAGAGTGCGACGCAACGATGCCTTATAGTAGTAACCCTGCTCGGTTCAAAAAAATTCTACTCAACTTTTTATCCCTTGCACAGTAATTACACTTGCTGTGCCTGGTTGGTCAAGAAGCAATCTTACTTTCTGTATATTGTAAATCATTTTTCAATTGCTGGCTTAAAAAAATACACTTGAAAGAGTTATCATTTATAAGACTTTTCAACAACCTCCCTTATAATATTATCAAGCTGATTAGAACTTTCAACTATCATACTGCAGAGATTTTTAACGTTGACATCTATATCCATTTTTTCTAAAACAGCAGCCAGTCCTAAAATATTGGATAAGGGACTTCTGATGAGGTGCGAATGCTGAAAGGCAATATCTTTCATCACATCTTTCCTTTTCTCAATCTCAGTCTCAGCCATCTTTAACTGTTGCTGCTCAGCTACAAAACCGGTAATATCGTAGCCAAGACAAAAGATACCTTCCGGTTCACCATTATCGCTCAATATTGCTTTATATTCCCATTGGGTAATTATATAGCCGCCTTTGCCATCATGTTTTCTAATGGTTGCCGGAAACAATTTATCAGGATTTGCAAAACATTTTGCAGCCACTTCAGCACATATTTTTATGTCATCTGCATGCATTGTAACATGATAAGGCATTCCAATAATATTCTCGCTTATGTAAGAAAATGATTTAGCATAATGACTGTTTATATAACTGTAGTTGCCGTCCATACCGGACGTAATGATGTAGTAAAAGTTTGAATTTTCAAGTAATTGAATGGTTTCCCGAAACTGGTTCATAATGACACTTGTATAAAGTTGGTAAACAGATTTTACCTATAAAACGAAACAAAAGTTGAATTATTAGAAAAGGTATTTTTTTCACTCAAGGTTACGCTGATGTGTTTGATTATAAATTTTACATTTGAAAATCTCTGCTATAAAGACAAAACCAGCCATTTAGATGGAACTTTTAAAATACCGGCACGCAGCCATACAAGACCTGCCTATAGTTGTAGAAATATACAACTCTGTAATTGCATCGAGAATGGTTACGGCTGATACTGAACCGGTTTCAGTCGAAAGTAAGATGCAATGGTTTGATGAACATTCTGCCGATAAAAGGCCATTACTGGTAATTGAAGACAATGATAATAATATTGCCGGCTGGGCAAGCTTTCAATCGTTTTATGGAAGGCCAGCCTATAAGGCGACCGCTGAGATCAGTATTTATCTTGCAACCTCCCAAAGAGGTAAGGGACTTGGCAAACAGGTTCTTTCCCATTGTATTAATACTGCTTCCAAATATGGCATCAGTACGCTGCTGGGTTTCATTTTCGCCCATAACGAACCAAGTTTAAAATTATTCCGTCATTTTGGTTTTGAAGATTGGGCTACCTTTCCCAACGTCGCCAATTTAGACGGAGTGGAAAGGACATTGAAAATTCTGGGTAAACGGGTAGGGTAAAAGTCAGTAAGTCAATAAGTCATTAGTCATTAAGTCAAAGTCATTGAAAGCAGTACCAGCCCCACGAGGGGATAAAAAAGTGAGTGATTTTTTTTGAACCGGTCTGAATTGCTACTATGAGTCATCGTTGCGTCGCACACTTTTACTTTTTATTCTTTATTGGACAAGCTATTGAATTACTTGTATCCAATGACAAACTCATTATTGTGCCTTATTTAGCTTTCGAAGTCTTTCAATTACTTTAGTGTTCTCCTTGTGAATAAAATACAGATCGCCGTCGCTGGCTTTTTTCATTTCTTCAACCGGTTTCAAAATTCCATCTTCTATGTCATATACTTTGTAGCCTGTTTCCGTAAGAAATTTTTCTACTTTGGGTTTGTGTTCTCCCCAGGTTTCAAGCTGGATAACAGGTTTGAATTTCATGAGCAGACTGCTCATCTCAGGCAAAACGACATCTTCGTAACCTTCGATGTCGCACTTAATAAAATCCAGTTTTGGTAAGTCGGCAAAAAGTATACTGCCTCTTTTCATTTTTGCACTAAATGTAAATTCATACACATTATTATCCTTTTTTTGATCTACTACATGCGGCAGGCCGGTTCTTAAGTAGCCAAAATTTCCGGGAGTTGACAAAGTGACCTCTTTTTCCTCTTCTCCCAAAGCATAATTATAGAGAGTTATATTCTTATATGCTTTTGTGCCCCATTGAATAGTGTTTGCGAAAATACTTACGGGCTCTATCGCGTAAACATGTCCTGTTTCTCCGACCCATTTTGCAAACAGCTTTGTATAATACCCAAGATTAGCGCCGATGTCTACAACATAGTCCCCCTTTTCAATCATACTCTTATCAAAGTAATGATTTTTGTATGAGTCATTATTTCTCAAAGCATTTACGGAGTATAAAAAATGAAAGCCAGCATGAAGCGTTTTTAAGTAATTCTCAGTGCCTAACAGCTTAAAAGAAAGCTTCCTTATCCTCTTTTGAATGTTTCCCATCAATTAGTAATGTGTTTCAATATTAAATTTATCCATGAGCTACAAGTTGTCAATTGTGAGTTGTAAGTAGCCAGTACAACTACTTCCTACTCCTGACTCCGCATCCTCCCGACATTTACAGCTTTATTGATATTTCAAGATGTCCGCCCAGTCCTTCTGAAATTATACGTTGTAATGTGGAAAAACGGACGTCCTTTAAATCTTTTTCCAGTTTTGAAATGTAAGATTTATTTGTTCCTGACAGTTCTGCAACCCGCTCTTGTGTTAACCCTTTTTCCTGCCTTGCCTGTTGAATTAGTACTCCAAGTTTAAATGCTTCATATCCTGTTTCAAACTCGTCACGCTTTTTTGTTCCCTTAGGTCCAACTTCCTCCTCGATAAATTCACTGAGGCTTGTCAAATTTTTTTTCTTCATAATATTCCTTTTTTATTTTTTTTGCTCTCGCAATTTCACCCGGTGGTGTCTTTTGTGTTTTCTTTTGAAACCCATGTCCTACTACGACTAAATTATTAACCTCGAAAAAGCAGAAGATGCGAAAAATGTCACTTCCGGCCTGAACCCTTATCTCGTAAAGACCATCAGTATTTTCAAGATGTTTAAGATAGATTTCCGGAATTTTATCAAGACGTTCAATCACCTTAAGTGTCCAAAGGATTTTTTTGAACCTTCCATGTTTGCTTTTGATAAAACTCCTTGAAATAAGCTTTAAAAAATAAAAGTTCCCGTTTGTTGTCCACGAAAGCAAGGTAGTAAAAGTAGTCCGGTTAGACCACTTTTAATTATAGTGTGTCAATTATACTTTGCGCCTCATGCATTGCTGAATACCGGAGAAATTGTACACGAGTGATCCTTTTCTTTCCTTCCACTGGAAGAAAAGAAAAGGACAAATCCATGATTGCAACGATGATTCATAGTAGTAGTTCTGCCGGGCTCAAAAAAAATTATTGCAAATTCTTATATGGCAAGCGGTATAGCAGTGCAAGCAACTCCCTACTCCCTACTCCCTACTCCTTACTCCCTACTCACTACTCACTATTCACTACTCCCTACTTACTATACACCAGCATTCCATCTGTTGAATCATTCTCACTTGGCAGGAAACCAAATTCTTTTTTAAAGGTATTTGCAAAGTGGCTAAGGTTTGAATAACCAACCATTATACCTACTTCTTTAATAGTGTATTTGTTGAGAACAAGCAACGATTTTGCTTTCAGCATCCGGTTTTTTTGATAGTATTCGTAAATAGGTAACCCATATAGTGACTTGAAGTTATTTTTGAGTTTGGTAGGGCTCATCGCCGATATACGGGCAAGCTCATCAATTGTAGGCGGGGCGGCAGCAAAGTTTTTTACAAGCAAAGCCTCCACCTTCATCAGACGCAGTGTTTCATCGTCATTGCGCCTGGCTGTTTTAACCAGGGGCGCCCTTTTTTCGTACAGCTTTACAATATATTTTTCAATTAATAACAATACCCTGTTTTGAATATAATTTAACCTGAGTGGCTGGTTCATTTTATCGGTCCACAAATCATCGAGCATTATGCGGTATTCCGTTGCTATTGGTTCAAGGTTTTCACGTTTCATGACTACAGGAAAATACTGGTTCAGCACTTCGTCAATAGCCTGCTTACCTATTAAATTAGAAAGATGATATTTATTGAAGAAAAATTTAACCGAGCGTAACCGTTTGACGGCAGGAAATACAAAAGTTTCGGGCAAAAGAGTATGGCTAAGCTTTACAAAAGATTCAAACTCCTCGGTATTGCGTCTTGACTTAACCGGCAATTCCGTTTCATCGGCGGCCTCTTCATTAAACTCTAACAAATAGTAATGCTCGTAAGTTTCCGGCTTTTCAATACTCAGACTTTCTTTTAAACAGGTATCTGAAACCATTACAGTAATGCCTGAAGGAAGTTTTTCTGCCCAGCAATAACCTTTCCCCTGCTGAGCGTTTATGGCAAATTGACCATTAGAAATTTTGGCTTTACACTTCGTTCCAAGTGTTTTTAATAATTCAGTAAAATCTGGTTTTTCTAATTGCATATCGGATTTTTAGGATTAAAACTATTTTTAAAATTTACAGGAAACGTTTTTACCTGTCTAAAAGGTCGCTTGGCAGCTGGTCAAACGATTTTTTGAATGCTTTTGCAAAATTGCTTAGGTTGCTATAACCTACTTCCACACCAACTTCTTTTACCGAATATTTCTTGCTAAGCAGCATCGCCTTCGCCTTGTTCATCCTGTGTTTTTGAAAATACTGGTATACAGGCAACCCATAAATCTCTTTGAAGCTGTTCTTTAATTTACTCGGGCTCATTGCGGCAAGCCTTGCCAGCTTATTTATTCCCGGTGGCTCAACAGAAAAATCTTTTACAATCTCTTTCTCTATTATCTTCAACTGGCTGATATCGTCGTTGCTGAGCTTCACATTAAAATGCATGTCGCTCATTTTGTAATAAATTCTTGTAAAAAATCTTTCAAGCAGCAGCATCACCCTGTTTTGTATAATCAGTGTTTCAAAAGCCGGCTCTGAATCTGTTTGAACGATCTCATTCAAAATGCGCTTATACTCCATATCCATCGGCTCGTAGTTGAATGCGCTCATCTTAAGGCTCAGGTATTTTTTTATCATATCCCCTACACTTTCAACTTCCAGAAAATGTTCAAGCCATTCTTTGCTGAACAAAATATTTACACCTTTAACCCGTGTTCCTTTTGTACTCAAAAACATCCAGTCAAACTTCGTGCTTCCCAAAAATACCGCTGAACGAACGGGATTGATTTGGGCAGACTGCTGCAGGCTATTTTCGTCAACCGGTACATCAGGAATGATTACTTCGTCGAATCTAAGAGTAAAATAATCTGCATTAATTTTTGTACGGTTTAATAAAAGATCTTCATTAACCGTGTAATCAGAAACAAGACCCTGAAGACCATTAGGTAGTTCTATAAGCTTTATAAAACCGTTGCCGATCTCAGGTGGCAGGTGGAGGATGTTATCTTTTAACGAGCCTTTTAAAACAGCGGCGTAATACGCTAATAATTCTGTGTAGTCAGTATGGTTGAAGTCAATTTTTATCATCGGCTTCTGTTATTTATTCAGCTATAAATAGCGCAAAGGATTTCTTTTTGCAGAGTAAATATAATTTTTGATGTTAATCCAAAAAGCCAGTATCATATAGATGATCAAAGGAGATCCGAATGTGAGAAAGGAAATATAAATAAACCACATTCTTATTCTGGTGCTTGCTATTCCCATTTTCTCACCAATCGCAGTACATACTCCAAATGCATGCAACTCTATTATTTTTCTTATACTTTTCATTTAAAAAATTAAATCATTTTTGCTTTTGTTTCATTAATAGTTGCAATTTAAACAATTTAATAATGAATAAGAGATAAAGTTGATTTCAGATAAGAATACATTTTGATGTAATTTTACTAAACTTTTTTTCACACTTTAAAAATCATCTTTAGACATGGCGTTTGATATAGAAATGATAAGAAAAGTCTACGAACAACTGCCCGGCAAAATTGAATCAGCCCGTAAAGAAGTTGGCAGACCACTCACTCTTGCAGAAAAAATACTGTTCGCTCATCTGCATGTTGATATGAAGTTGCAGAATTTTGAACGTGGAGTAAACTATGTTGATTTTGCTCCTGACAGAGTAGCGATGCAGGATGCAACAGCACAAATGGCGCTTCTGCAGTTTATGCAGGCAGGCAGACCACAGGTTGCTGTTCCCAGTACTGTACACTGCGACCACCTTATACAGGCAAAGACAGGTGCAGCAGAAGATTTGCAGACTGCCTTAAATACTAATAAAGAAGTGTACGAATTTCTCGCTTCTGTTTGTAATAAATATGGCCTTGGCTTTTGGAAGCCAGGCGCCGGTATTATTCACCAGGTGGTTTTAGAAAACTATGCTTTTCCCGGGGGAATGATGATAGGAACCGACAGCCACACGCCTAATGCTGGCGGACTTGGAATGGTCGCCATAGGCGTAGGTGGCGCTGATGCAAGCGATGTAATGGCAGGATTGGCCTGGGAACTGAAATGGCCTAAGTTAATTGGCATAAAACTGACAGGAAAACTAAGCGGATGGACTGCCCCAAAAGATATTATTCTAAAAGTTGCAGGCATACTTACAGTAAAGGGCGGAACCGGCGCTATCGTTGAATATTTTGGTGAAGGAGCAGATGCTATCAGCGCAACAGGTAAAGCCACTATTTGTAACATGGGCGCCGAAATTGGTGCAACGTGCTCCATCTTTGCTTATGATGACAGAATGAGCGCCTATCTGAAATCAACTGACAGGGCAGACATTGCTGATCTGGCAAATGGTATTATAAATGACCTTCGTCCTGATCCTGAAGTGTATGCTGATCCTGAAAAATACTACGACCAGGTAATTGAAATTAATTTAAGTGAACTTGAGCCTCACGTGAATGGTCCTTACACTCCCGACCTGGCCTGGCCTATCAGCAAATTTGCTGAAGCGGTAAAAGCGAATAACTGGCCCGAAAAACTGGAAGTAGCTTTAATTGGCTCCTGTACAAATAGTTCTTATGAAGACATCAGCCGGTCGGCGTCGGTAGCACAACAGGCGGTTGACAAACATTTAAAAGCTAAATCAGAATTTACCATTTCTCCAGGCAGTGAACTGGTGAGGTACACGGTAGAAAAAGACGGCTGGTTAAAAGCTTACGACAATATGGGTGGCCTTGTATTGGCCAATGCATGCGGACCTTGTATTGGGCAATGGGCACGTCATATAGACGATCCTTCACGCAAAAATTCTATTATCACTTCATTCAACCGAAACTTTGCAAAGCGCAACGACAGTTTTCCGGGTACGCATGCTTTCGTAGCGTCACCTGAGATTGTTACCGCTTTTGCACTCGCTGGTGACCTTACTTTTAATCCATTGACTGATACTTTGTTAAATGAAGACGGCCAGCAGGTAAAACTGGATGAACCAACAGGTTTTGAACTGCCTCCAAAAGGCTTTTCGGTTGAAGATCCCGGCTACCAGGCTCCTGCTGCAGACCCGAGCAGAGTAGCGGTTTTGGTTAGTCACGACTCTCAGCGCCTTCAGTTACTTGCCCCGTTTGCCGCATGGGAAGGAACTGACATCAAAGGTTTGCGCCTGCTGATAAAAGTAAGGGGCAAATGTACTACTGACCACATCTCAATGGCAGGCCCATGGTTAAAGTTCAGAGGACATCTTGATAATATTTCAAACAATATGCTTATCGGCGCTCTTAATTTCTTTAACGACAGCGTTGACAAGGTAAAAAACCAACTTACAGGGGAATATGGACCTGTTCCTGCAACCGCGAGAACATACAAGGCGTCGGGTGTAGGCAGCATTGTTGTGGGAGATGAAAACTATGGCGAAGGTTCTTCAAGAGAACATGCAGCGATGGAGCCACGGTTTTTAGGCGTTCGTGCTATACTGGTAAAATCATTTGCCCGTATTCACGAAACAAACCTAAAAAAACAAGGTATGCTTGCGCTGACATTTGCCCATAAAGAAGATTACGAAAAGATACTTGAAGATGACATTATAGACATTGAAGGTCTCATTCATTTTGCTCCCGGCACACCGCTAACGATAGCCTTGCATCACGCCGACGGAACTTCTGAAAGTATTATTGTAAACCATACTTACAACGAACAGCAAATTGAGTGGTTCAAAGCTGGAGCGGCGCTAAACATTATCCGCAAGAACGCTTTGGCAGGGCAATAGCAGTTAATACTTTGTTCATTAAAATTATTTTTAAAGAGAGGTTGTTACTTTTAGCAACCTCTCTTTTTATTGAACGACACGTGCAGAAAGGGTTGACGCAATAAAACTATGGTTAAGAGAGTGATATCTGTCCGAAACGGTGCTGGCATGGGAGATGAAAATTGTAAGAATAAGATAGGTGCATTCTATGCCCAACAATAACTAACCTTATTACCTTCTATCTTCCATTTTTAGAATATTCTGATAGTAATAAGGTAAGAAGGTTTTTTCTTTGTCTCTTCTATCTGTTACTAAGGTAATAAGGTTTTTTACGCCGGTATCGGTAACACATTGCTCATGTTGGGTGCATTCCGAGATTGCTTCGCTAAGCTACGCAATGCTTGCAATGTCGGGTAGAAAATTAACGACGATGTGGTAGATAAAATGTTAGGTTATGCAATGCTG
>CAXUMK010000199.1:0-10656 GCA_964251885.1 uncultured Segetibacter sp.
CTCTGAAAACAAAGCCAGTATTGGATTAGAAGGTTTTCGGACAGACACTAAATAACTAAAAAAGCCACCAAATTTGGTGGCTTTTTTAGTTATTATTCAATCCTTATCAGTTGCGTCTTCCATTAAACCTGTCATGTCCTCCGCCTCTGTTATCATTCCAATTTCTATTGTCGTTTCTGCCACGGTCATTTCTGCTCATGTCATTAGCTCTTTGATTGTTGTTAAACCTGCGGTTGTCAAAACCACGGTTATCGTTTCTTCCATAATTCACTGGCCCGTTGTTGTAAATCCGGTTATTGCCAGGTCTTGACGCCATCCACATATTATGCTGTGGATGTCCGCCGATAACGTAGTATTTAGGATTGCGACTGTTATAAATAATCTCCTGAGGTCTTCCACGGTATGCATAATATCTTGAATGCCAGAAGTTGTTTCTTAAAAATGGCTGCGGCTCATTTATCACTACTTTGTAGCTTCTGTATAAATCAAAATTACTGTAACAGGCCGGAAGTGAATAATCTGAAACCCAGTTTCCACCGTTGTAATAAACGTACTGTCCGTCAGCAATATGATAGTAAACGTCTATGTCTGGAAAGTAATAATATTCAGCATAATCATAGCCTGAAGGACCCCATACCGGCTGACTGCCGATGTTTACATTTATTCCAACCTGGGCATTGGCTGCTTGGTACAAAGCGCTGCTAAGTATCAAAGCAAATAAGAGGATAATTTTTTTCATGTTATTTTAATTTGCTTAGCCTTAATCGAAATCAATGCCGGATCGTGCCAGAAATGTTACTGAAACGCAAAGGTGGTGTATGTACCGGCGAAAGAAGCAGGAGGCTCGGTGAAGTGCCTCTTTTATACCTAAAATGTTGCTGCGGTACTGTTGTTGGTATTTCTGCTGAGGCCAATTATCTTAAGGAAAGCATTGAAATAATAACAAAAAAAAGCAGCTATAAAGCTGCTTCAAATGTCATTCATCCAAATAAGGTTTTACACTGATTTTCTGCCAGTGATTAAGGAAATCAAAAACAGAACAATAAAGATAAAAAACAAAACTTTGGCTATTCCTGCTGCACTTGCAGCAATACCACCAAATCCAAATATTGCAGCGATGATTGCAACAACTAAAAAGATAACTGTCCAGCGTAGCATAACTAAAAATTTAAGTGATGAAATGTTTTAGTAATAGAAATAAAAACCGTACCATCATTTAAACAAAAGAGAGCATTTTGATAGAGTTTAAAATCAAAGCATAGGAGTAGTAGTTGCAGACCAAACTTCTCTAACAGTATGGTTTTACGATATGAGTTAATACGCATTTGCAACCCCGGCAGAAACATTATCAGTTATATTTACGCCCTTAAATAGAAGTGTATGACTCTTTTTGAACAGTTACTTGAAACCACAGCTTTCATTCGTAAACAATGTGATATCACTCCTTCTGCCGGCATTATATTGGGAAGCGGTTTAGGAAATTTTGCTGCGGAGATAAAAGTCGAAAAGGAAATAGCTTACAGCGATATTCCGTATTTTCCTGTGAGCACTGTAAAGGGACATTCAGGCAAATTGATATTTGGGGAAATGGGCGGCAAGAAAGTAGTTGCGATGGCGGGCCGTTTTCATTTTTATGAAGGCTATAGTCCTCAGCAGGTCATTTATCCTGTGAGAGTAATGAAAATGCTGGGAGCAGAAACAGTGCTTATTTCCAATGCTGCAGGAGGCGTGAATAAAAATTTTGCAGTAGGCGACCTGATGATTATTAAAGACCATATTAGCCTTTTTACCATCAACCCTTTATTAGGCAAAAATGAAGATGAGCTGGGACATCGTTTTCCTGATATGAGTGACCCTTATTCTGCTGAATTAATTGCAAAGGCAAAGTCAATTGCAGAAAGACTGCAGATACCAGTGCAAACAGGAGTATACACCGGCGTAACCGGCCCCACCTTTGAAACACGGGCAGAGTACCAGTTGATAAAAGCGCTGGGCGGCGATGCTGTAGGAATGAGCACTGTGCAGGAAGTAATTGCAGCAGTACACGCAGGCATGAAGGTTTTTGCAATGAGCGTAATAACCGACATCGGAATAAGGGAAGAAGAAAATACCATCACACACGAAGAAGTGCTGCAGGCAGCCAGCGATGCAGAGCCAAAACTAACTGCGATTTTTACTGCACTGATTGCAGAATTGTAAAGTGAATTGTGAGTAGTCAATAGTCAATAGTCAAATAGTCAATAGGTCAATAGTTAGATAGTTAAGTAGTCAATAGTCAATAGGCAAGAAGTAAAATTCAAATTTATACTTTCCCCCTTATAAGTTTCCCGCTAACGGGATGGGTAGTGCGTTGCTGAATAATGAACAAAGCGTTCAAGAGTGCGACGCAACGTAAGCGTCATAGTAGTATGCCGTTCAGCTCAAAAAAATCATCGTACATTTTTTTCACCATTCACAACTCACAACTCACCCTTCACAACTCACTCCTCCACCATTCACAACTCACCATTTACTCCATCACCCCTCCCGCCAATTTATCTTTTTGTTTACATCAATACCTTTACTTTGCGGGTTATTCGTTTTTGTATTAAATGACTATACCTTTTTTTTATCGTTTACTGATCTTAACAGCGCTTCTATGTGCAATGTGCACGGGAGTTTTGCAGGCTCAGGACAATAGTACTAACTCGGGCACACCTCCCGTAAGATATGATGCACAGGGACGGGCCATTCCGGCTGCGCCACGCTCGGGACGGGGGCAGGATTCTTTAAAGCACCGCGACAATACAGATGACTCGATCACTATCTATTACCGCTACTTCGACTCCACACGCATAAGGGTTCTTGATTCTTCCATCAACGATTTTACTACGCGTTATCCTTTGCCCGCCAGCTATGTTACCCTGGGAAATTTTGGTACTGCAGCCCATTCTTTATTATTCAATCCAAATCTTAAACCCGGTTTCGACCCCGGTTTTCATTCCTTCGATATTTATCGTTTTAAAATAGAAGACACCCGTTTTTACCAGACAACCCGTCCGTTTACAGAATTGGGTTATCTGCTGGGAAGCCAGGGTGAGCAGATGATTAACTTCACCCACACGCAAAATATAAAGCCTAACTTCAACATGGCTCTTCAGTACCGGTTGATCATTTCGCCGGGAGAGTTTCAAAATCAAAATACAGCCCACAACAGTTTTCGTCTAAATGGCAATTACCAAAGCAGAAACAAAAGATATGCTGTTTACGGAATGTATGTCACTAATAAAAATCAATCTTCAGAGAACGGCGGTATTCAATACGACAGTTTAATAAACGATTACCGTTTTACAAAACGTTTTGGAATAGCAACGAGATTATCAGGAGATACACTGAAGCCGCAAAATCCTTTCAGTACCCAGATAACTACTGGTAATGTATATACTGAAGGCACATTTCTCTTAAGGCAGCAATATGACTTTGGGCAAAGTGACTCTTTGATAGTAAACGATACCACAGTCATCAGGCTGTTTTATCCCCGGTTCAGGCTGCAGCATACATTTACTTATACAAGGCAGCAGTATGAGTTCAGGGATTATTT
The DNA here is from genome assembly GCA_964251885.1 of uncultured Segetibacter sp. Lineage (GTDB taxonomy): Bacteria > Bacteroidota > Bacteroidia > Chitinophagales > Chitinophagaceae > Segetibacter. Next base: position 3,581 of record CAXUMK010000199.1, read on the forward strand.
TACAGGTACAGACAAACGGCAGAACTATGCCGATTATTTTGATACCACATTATTGAATCTGGGCGACTCTGTTTTATACCGCGATAAATATTCCAGTATTATAAATGACTTCAGTATCATTTCTTTTCCTGAAAAAAATAATCTCAACCAGTTCATCAAAGCCAGTATAGCGCTCGAAAACATTACCGGTACTTTCGATACTGTTCTGCACAATACATCCACCTTCGATACTATTGTAAACCGGTATCACAACATCTTTCTTACCGGCGAATACCGCAACCGTACCCGCAATCAAAAGTGGAACCTGGAAGCGATAGGCAAACTGTATATAAATGGCTTAAACAACGGCGATTATTCGGTACAGGCAAGTTTAAAAAGAGTGATCAGTAAAAAGATCGGGTATCTCGAGCTGGGTTTTCAAAATGTAAACCGCTCTCCCTCTTTTTTGTATAGTCAACAAACAACTTTTCCAACAAAGCTGCAGGGCAGTTACAACAAGGAAAACATCACGCGTATCAGCGGCTCGCTGATGAATGACGTTAAAAACTTCGGCCTTTTGGGCGAATATTATCTCGTCAGCAATTATCTCTATTTCAATAATTTAGTGTCACCTGCACAGGAAGGAACTTTATTCAACGTGCTGCATATTTCGGGTAAGCAAAAACTTAAATTAAGCAAAGTGCTCAACCTGTATTCTGAAGTCCATTTTCAAAAAACGGTTGGTAATGCTCAACTGCATATTCCGCTTATATTTACCAGCAACCGCCTTTCTTTCGACGGAGTGTATTACAAAAACATGTTGTATTCTATAGGTGTTGAGGTAAGGTATCATACTCCATACAACGCCGATAATTACTCACCTTTTATCGGTCAGTTTTTTTACCAGGATAATGTTACGATCAATAACCGTCCCGAGATAAATGGCTTTTTCGATTTCCGCATCAAAAGGTTTTCGGCTTTCATTCGTGTAGAAAATCTGAATACATTAGGAACCAATACCGGAAAATTAGGATTTTATCAAAACAACTATACAGCGCCGCATTATCCCCAGCAGGATTTCTGGTTCAGGTTAGGAATTTGGTGGACATTCATCAATTAATGTTGCTTTTTGATGAATGTTTTTTTGGGTACGAGCTTTAGTATTTCAATGATTCATCGTTGCGTCGCAATCCGTTCAACTTTTTGTTCTTTGGGCGGCTTTTTTTGAGGTAGTTATATAAACTTCAAACAAAAACAGGAAAACCAGGGGAGGCCTGGTTACTTTACTTTTTTAAAAAAAGAAGAATAAAGCCAAAGGTAGCAACTACCTGGCCGATCCAGAAAATAAACATCCATTTTATCATTTCTGCCTTGTTATCACCTATTTGTTTTTGTAATTCACTTCTTAAGGTATGAATATCTTCTTTTGTCGCTAAAATTTTAAGGTTCATTTCATTATTATCCTTGAGTTTTAGGTCTACAAAATCAACTAATGCTTCCGCTTCCTTATCTCCACTTGAGCTAAACATCTTAAAAACACCATTCTTTTTATCCATTATTCAGAATTTAAGTAAAATATACTTGTTTTTAGCATGGAATAAACTTCGTTAAAGTTCTGCTGTAAAAAATTGTTGTTAAAAGGCAATAAAACTACCGGTATTTGCATTTATCAGTAGACTATTTCATAATTTACTTTTTTTATAAACACTCATATTTCTGATGAAAAAACAATTATTAGTTATTCTTGCCTTTCTTTCAATAACAACAGTTATATATGCCCAACCTCCTGTCGGAAGTAAAGCTCCTGATATCTCACTTCCCACTGCAAATGGAGAAATTTTGAAACTTTCCTCCTTAAAAGGTAAAGTAGTGCTTCTCGATTTTTGGGCATCGTGGTGCGGACCGTGCAGGCAGAATAACCGCAGGATGGTATCTTTGTACGATCAATATAAAAACAAAGGATTAGAAGTATATGCTGTGTCTATCGATGGAAATAAAAACGCATGGGCAAATGCAGTACAGCAGGATAAAATGAAATGGCTGCAGGTAATAGATGTAAAGGCAGAAAGAGGAAACGAGCTTACCCAAACCTGGAATCTTCGCTATATTCCGTCTACTTTTTTAATTGACAAAGAAGGAACCATCGTAGCAGTCGGACCTGAAAAGGACGAATTAGAAAACCTGCTGAAGAAGCTGTTGTAAAGGCTTGTTTACATTGAACATTGAACATGAGCATTGCGGATTCACTATTGCCCATTCACTTTCTTGTTCCTCACATACACCAAAATAATATTGTTTTTACCGGTGCTTCTTTCGTCTATTTCAAAATGCTGCAGGCTTTTAATTAAAGGGACTAATTTTTTAAAACCATAATTACGCGGATCAAAATCAGGTTGTCTTTTCAGGATCAGGTTACCGAGGTCGCCTAAAAAAGTCCAGCCTTCTTCATCAGCCAAATCATTTATGCTGTCTTCAATCAATTTTACCAGGTCTGTATTTACTCTTTCAATTGGCTCTATTTCAGTTTTTACCACAACTACTTCGGCAACCTTTGCCGCTTTCTTTCTTGTTTTTTTAGGTGATGGTTTTGTCACAGCTTTAGCGAGGGCGTCATCGTTTTTTAAAATTTCTATGTAAATAAATTTATCGCACGCAGATATAAACGGAACCGGCGTTTTCTTCTCGCCAATGCCAAATACTTTCATCCCGGCTTCGCGCAGTCTTATGGCAAGTCTTGTAAAATCGCTGTCGCTCGAAACAATGCAAAAGCCATCAACACGGCCTGAATATAAAATGTCCATCGCATCTATGATCATCGCTGAGTCAGTTGCGTTTTTACCGGTTGTATAACTGTATTGCTGCACAGGCGTGATGGCGCTTTCGAGCAGTACGCCTTTCCACCCCGAGACAGTGGGTTTTGTCCAGTCTGCATATATTCTTTTAAAAGTGGGAGTGCCGTACTTGGCTATTTCCTCCAGCATTTCTTTTATGTTGCTGTAAGGAACATTGTCAGCATCAATTAAAACGGCAAGCCGTAAATCTTTAATCGTTTCCATATATGCAAGTTACGGTTTGCAACTGATGTGCTGTTTACTTACAAAAAGGGGGGTGGATGTTTTTCTTTATACTTCAATTAATAATTATTACCTACAAAACAGTCTTCGAAAGGAAGGTTAAACAAGCGTTATCACAAAACATCCTGAAACTCTTTGTGCTTTTTTATAATGGCATTAGCAAACCTGCAAAGAGGTACTATTTTTAAATCGTTCTTCCTTGCATATTCCACTCCACATTCCACTAATTGAAAACCGATGTTTTGTCCTCTTAAAGTTTCATCTACTTCCGTATGTTCAATTATCAATCTGCCAGGTTCTTTTCGGTAAACCATTTCTGCTGATAGCTCTCCGTTTTCTTCAATAAAAAATACACCTTCGTTGTCATCTTCCTTGTGTTGTATTATCATTTTTACTTTGCTTTGTTTGAGATGTTGTTTGTTACCTGCTCAAAAACCTTGCAAAAAAAATTTGTCCGGTAAACATTTGTACTACATCTTTGTCACGCAAATGAAAAAATTAAATATAAATAACAATTGGTGGCACCACATATCCTTTCCGGGGTAGCTGTGTTATCGTTGTTATTATACACATATTACAAGCCCTGGCAAAACGTCGGGGTTTTTTGTTTGTGTGAACTGAAATGTTTGGGATGATGAGTTGAGTTGATGAATTGAGGTTTTGTACAAAGGTTGATAACAGCGTAATTAGTTGAAAGATCACTACTAAAATTAATTTTTAAAAAAGAAGCTTGGCCTCCCTCTATTAGACTTCTATCCGCTTTCCTTCTCCTACAGGAGAAGGTGCCTGAAGGGCGGATGAGGTGGAGAGGGACCGCGGGTGAGGTACTTATGAAACCAATAATATTTGAAACTATTTGTAAAAAAATGCTTGCCGATGTGTACACACCGGTAGGTATTTATCTGCGCTTAAGAGACCGTTTTCCGGGAAGCATTCTTTTGGAAAGCAGCGACTTTCACGTGGCGGAAAATAGTTTTTCTTTCATTTGCGTTCAGCCCATTGCAGGTATTGAAGTAAGCAGTGAAGATACTTTTGAATTCAAATATCCCAACGAGCCTGTAATTAGAAAGAAGCTGACCGGCAAACATGCCGTAGTTGCAGAACTGGATACTTTTTTAAAGCGTTTTCAGCCTTCTAATAAAAGTGAAGTGCCCGTTGCACAAAGCTTGTTTGGATATACCACTTTCGATGCCGTTCAGTTTTTTGAAGATGTGAAGCTGAAAGACGGAAAAAATGAGCAAAATGCAATTCCATTAATGCGATACAGGATGTATCAGTATGTCATTGTTATCAACCATTTCAAAGATGAATTATACATCTGCGAAAACAAGGTAAAAGGTCTGGAAAGCGACCTTGATATGATTGTTTCCATTATCAGAAGTAAAGACGTTCCGGTCTTTCCTTTTGCGGCAACAGGCGAAGAAACATCTAATCTTACAGATGAAGAGTACATACAAATGGTAGAAAAAGGTAAGCAAAGTTGCCATCGGGGCGATGTTTTCCAGATCGTATTAAGCAGAAGGTTTCAGCAAACTTTTACAGGCGATGAGTTTAATGTGTACCGCGCCTTGCGTTCCATCAATCCGAGCCCGTATTTATTTTACTTTGATTATAACGACTACAGGCTGATGGGTTCCTCACCTGAAAGCCAGGTCATTATTAAAAATAACAAAGCAATCGTTCACCCAATTGCCGGCACTTTCAAACGTACCGGAAATGACGAACAGGATGAAGTGCTTGCTGAAAAGCTATTGAAAGACCCAAAGGAAAACGCGGAGCACGTAATGCTCGTTGACCTTGCCCGCAACGACTTGAGCCGGTACACCGACAATGTGCATGTAACCAGTTACAAAAAGGTAACTTATTATTCCCATGTCATTCATCTTGTAAGCGAGGTTACAGGCACACCAAAACCCGGAACCAATCCTTTTGAATTGCTTGCCTCTACTTTTCCTGCAGGTACTTTAAGCGGTGCTCCCAAGGTAAAAGCAATGCAGTTGATTGATGAATACGAGAAGACATCACGCAGTTACTATGGGGGTGCTATTGGCGTAATTGGCTTTAATGGCGAGTTGAATCATGCTATTATGATACGCTCATTCTTAAGCAAACAAAACACGCTTTTCTACCAGGCCGGGGCCGGTGTGGTAGATGCATCAGTCGCCGAAAGTGAGTTGCAGGAAGTGAATAATAAATTGAATGCTTTGAAGGCTTCGATCCTTCTTGCACAAAATTTAGGAAATTGATTATGTACTTAGCATTTGTATTTCTATTAAACATCGTTGCGTCACTCACTTGTACCGCAAATTATTATTCAGCAAAAACAAAATTCCCCTTTAGGAGGTAGGTATGAAAATATTAGTTTTTGATAATTACGACAGCTTCACCTACAATCTCGTTCATCTTGTGGAGAAGATAACGCATGAAAAGGTTGACGTTTACCGCAACGACCAGATACCATTGGAAAAGATAAAAGAGTACGATAAAATTATTTTATCTCCCGGTCCTGGTATTCCATCCGAAGCGGGATTGCTGCTCGACGTAATCAGGGAATATGCACCAACGAAATCAATTTTAGGGGTATGCCTTGGTCACCAGGCAATCGGGCAGGCATTCGGGGGAGAACTAGAAAACTTGGCAAGTGTTTTTCATGGCGTAGCAACTCCCTGTCATCTGTCAACAAACAACTGTCAACTCTTTAATGGTTTGCCCGAACAAATAGAAGTAGGCCGCTACCATAGCTGGGTTGTAAAAGAAGAAGGCTTCCCCCGTGAACTTGAGATAACAGCAAGAGATGACAACAACTATATCATGGGTCTGCAGCATAAAAAGTATGATGTAAAAGGCGTGCAGTTTCATCCTGAAAGTGTGCTAACACCGGATGGGGAAGCGATCATTAGGAACTGGTTAAACCCCCAACCCCTAAAGGGGAGTAATTGAGGGAGTAAAATATTTAATAACCTTCTTAAATCCTTTTGGGGATTTAGGGCAAAATTCCCCTTTAGGGGTCAGGGGTATGAAGAAAATCCTTCAATATTTATTCGAACACAAAACCTTAAGCCGCGAACAAGCCAAAGAGGTGCTGACGAACATCTCAAAAGCAGCATACAACGAATACGAGATAACTGCTTTCGTAACCGTTTATCTCATGCGCAGCATAACCATTGCCGAACTGCAGGGCTTTAGAGATGCTTTGCTGGAACTGTGTACCAAAGTTGACCTGAATGGCTACAAGACAATGGATATAGTGGGTACCGGCGGCGATGGTAAAAATACTTTCAATATCTCTACGCTCTCCTGTTTTATTGTTGCCGGAGCTGGTCAAAAGGTAGCAAAGCATGGTAATTACGGCATGACCTCTACCAGCGGTGCGTCTAATGTAATGGAGCAACTTGGGTATAAGTTTAAGAATGACAATGCAGCTTTAAAGAAGGAAGTGGAAGAGGCAAATATCTGTTTCCTGCACGCTCCATTGTTTCATCCGGCGATGAAGGCTGTCGGGCCAATGCGCAAAAGTATTGGGCTTCGTACCTTTTTCAACATGCTCGGTCCCATGATTAACCCGGCAAATCCTGATTACCAGTTGGTAGGTGTGTATAACCTGGAGATGGCAAGAATTTACAACTACCTGTTACAGCAAACCGGTAAACCATTTACCATCATTCACAGCCTGGATGGTTACGATGAAATATCACTTACTGATGATACCAAAGTGATAACCAATGCGGGAGAAAAAGTGTTAACTCCTGAACAGATTGGAAAACGAATGGTGACTCCGCAGGATATTTCAGGAGGAAACACGCCTGAAGAAGCAGCTAAGATTTTTTTAAAGATTATAAAGGGCGAAGGAACATGGGCGCAAAATGCGGTTGTATTTGCCAACGCGGCAATGGCATTGCAATGCACCGGCAATTATCATTCTTATGATGATGCTTACGCCGCCGCCGTGGAAAGCCTCGAAAGTGGGAAGGCGTATCAATGTTTACAAAAATTGGTGAGCTTGCAGTAGTGAGTTGTGAATGG
>CAXUMK010000200.1:0-7696 GCA_964251885.1 uncultured Segetibacter sp.
AGCAGCAAACAGAATAAGGCACATAATAAACTCTTTATGCTTCCTCTTATTTTGGGAATTATTGGAATTTTTTATCAATACAAAAAGGCAGGAAAAGATTTCAACGTTATTTTCCTGCTATTCTTTTTTACCGGCTTTGCTGTTGTCATTTATTTGAACCAGCCGGGCAATCAGCCAAGAGAACGCGACTATGCTTATGTGGGTTCTTTTTATGCTTTTGCCATCTGGATTGGATTGGGTGTTTTACAGGTGAAAGATTGGTTTGCAAAAAAGGTAAGCAATAGTATAGCAACAAACCTGGCAACAGTGATTTGTCTGTTATCGGTTCCTGTTTTAATGGCCTCGCAGGAGTGGGATGACCACGACCGCAGCAAAAAGCAATTGGCAAGGGATGTTTCAAAAGACTATTTAGAAAGCTGCGCACCTAATGCCATTCTTATCAGTTTTGCTGATAATGATACTTACCCTCTTTGGTATGCACAGGAGGTGGAGGGCATTCGACCTGATGTACGTGTAGTCATTTATACTTTGTTAAGCACGGATTGGTACATCAACCAGTTGCGTTATAAAATCAACAAAAGCGATCCTGTTGATGTGGTATGGACAAAAGACCAGATACAGGGTCGCAAAAGAGATTACGTGCGCTACAAAGCTGTGCCTGGTATTGCTGAAAATCAGTACTATGATCTGTACGACCTGATGAAAAACTATGTAGGCAGCGACGACCAAAGCAGGATGATGCCTGCAGGAACAGATGAAATGATCAATACTTTTCCTGTACATAAAGTTTCTGTTCCTGTTGACTTAAACCTCGTTAAGCAAAATGGAACGGTGAATGCAAAAGACAGTGTTTTAAGCAATGTGCGTTTTGACATACCAAAGAATATGTTGATGAAGAATGACCTGGCGTTGCTAAACATCATTGCTGCAAACAAGTGGAAGCGTCCCGTTTACTTCACATCTCAGTTTGATGAATTGGGGTTTGGGTCATATTTAAGAAAAGACGGCTTGTCGTATCGTTTGGCACCTGTTCAGGGCAGCGGGATTAATACGGACTGGATGGCTAATAAGCTCATGAATACATTTGGTTTTGGAAGTGCAAATATTCCCGGTGTTTATTTTGATGATGAAAATAAAAGACAATTAGATATTATTCGCAGTGCATACACAGAACTCGCTTTTGACCTTGCTGCAAAAGGCAGAAAAGAAGAGGCAAGAACGGTTTTGCAAAAGGCAGATAAAATGATGCTGCAGCAAAACTTTCCTTACGGCTGCATAAGCCGGGGAAATATGCACAACAGAAATTCATTGGCTTTTTTAGAAGCGTGTTACCGGGCAGAAGCTAAAGACCTTATAAGTAAGGTGAGTAAATCGGTAGAAACAGACTTGCAGCAACAAATAAAATTTTACAATTCGCTTGATGGAAATAAAGCCGAAAACATGGCTTTTGAAAAAAAGAACGCAGAAGATCTTTTAAATGTCCTGAATAAAATGAAATCTATGTATGGAGGATATTTAGGGCTGAATGAAAAGGGTTCAAATACGAATCTTAATTCTCAATAACCTTGATTTGTAGGAACAGGCCGCGGCCTGTTCCTATGCACCTGTTTCTACAAGTCTGTTCCTACATCAGACCTTCAATAATTTGTTTTGTAGATTCAAATGACAGATGTTGATATCCGCGAATGCCGAGACGGTTGGCCGCTTCTACCAGGTAAATGCGGTCATCAAAATAAATGCATTGACGGGGAGCAGCCTGTACAACACCCATAGCGAGGCGGAAAATGCCGGGATCAGGTTTTCGCATACCCACTTCGCAGGATGAAATGAAAGCATCGAAGCACTTATGCAACTGAAATTTTTTTACCCTGTAATCATTCAGTTCCTTTCCTTCATTATTGATAGAGACTATCCTGATATTGTCATTCTCCTTTTTCCATTGTATCAGCCATTGCAGCATACCCGGCAATTCGATAGAACGCGAAAACATAAAAGCTTTAAAATCTTCGCGTGTAAAATCCCTGGGATGATTGAAAACGACGATATCAAGATATTCATCCAGCGTAATGCTTCCATTTTCGTACACGTTAAAGATGAAGTTGTGCAAGGCTTCCATTTCGGTAATATCAACACCAAATTCCTGCGCTGCTTTTTGACGGGAATCATGACCCCAGCCATTAGTTAAGAGTACTCCGCCAATATCAAGAAAGAGAATTTTAAAAGGATCTGTATTCATAGTATATAAAGTTCGGGTAATTATTCATTCCATTTAGAAAGGATACAAAGTTGCTTTATTTTATGTTTTGCAGTGATTTTAAATTTGGTCTTTTCTCTATTTTATCAATCACTTATACTTCACGTGTAATAAGATTCCCGAAAACGCATACTCCTCAACTTAAGAGTTTTTTTGGGGATGAACATTGGACTTTTGTGGTACATCGTTGTGTCACTCACTTCTACGGCAAACCTTTATTCAGCTTTAACCCAAATCTGCCTGTCTTAGTGTATAAAAACTGCATCCACAACTATTTTTTATTTAAGGTGACGCCAATGCGCTGAAGCGCTGGGCAAGTCTGCCAATGACGGGTAGAAAATTAACGACGATGTGGTAGATAAATTGTTAAGTTATGCAATGCTGTACCGCTCCTTCTCCACGAGGAGAAGGAGACGGAGGATGAGGTCTTGCTGAATAAAGAACAAAGCGTACAAGAGTGCGACGCAACGATGTAAAATAGTAGTAATGCAGCCCGGCTCCAAAAAATCACTGCACATTTTTGTGCGGTGGGAAGTATAAATCCTGTTTCTCTTGTATTTGATATCTTTCATTAAAGTATTTTTAAGTTAGTAAATTCATGCTATGGACAAGAAAGAAAGACTGATAAATGAAAGGGCTTTTTCAACACGCTTTCTACGAATACAATGGTTGCTATTTGTCTTTTTAGTATTTGGTTCTGCTGCTTTTTCGCAGACCGATAAAAAGTTAACGGCAAAACTTGAAACACTTGTCAGCAGTTTTAATGGTCAGGCGGGAATTTTTGTGCAAAATCTTAAGACCGGTAAAACGGCCGGTGTTAATCCCGATACGTTATTTCCTACAGCAAGCATGATAAAAGTAAGTATTCAATGCGGCCTGATGGATAAGATTGAAAAGGGCGAGCTTCAATACAATCAAAAGCTGGCTTACCGTGATTCTCTTTTGTATGCAGGTGAAGACATTTTAGGTTCTTTTAAAGATAAGGATACAATAGAACTAAGCAAAGTTGACATGTTGATGATAACAATGAGTGATAATACCGCAAGCTTATGGATACAAAAACTGGTTGGTGGCGACTACATTAATAACTGGCTGCAGCAAAATGGGTTTGTAACTATGCGGGTAAACTCAAGAGTTGCCGGGCGTGAAAAAATAAGGGAAATGTATGGGTGGGGAGTAACTACACCACGTGAAATGTGTCGGCTTTTTACGCTGATAGAGCAAGGCAAAGCGGTGAGTGAGGCGGCAAGTGAACGCATGACACGCAACCTCGGCAGAATATACTGGGATGATAAAGCCTTGTCACAAATTCCGCAATACGTACATACTTCATCTAAACAAGGATCGTTAGACGACTCGCGTTCTGAAACAGTGCTGGTAAATGCGCCACATGGCAACTACGTATTTAGTGTAATTACCAAAAACATCAAAGACCAAAGCTGGAAGCCGGACAACGAAGCATGGGCTTTAATTAAAAATGTCTCCGCTCTTTTATGGAATTATTACGAACCCAAAAGCAAATGGAAGCCTGCAGCCGGAATTGAGAAGTATATGCTGAATGAATAGAAGGCTTTTTAATTATGACAACCGGTTCGTTGTTTTTTAAACGTTGTTATTGTTTTTCGAGAATGCTTTTCAACGTTGCCAAACTAATATCCATATCTTTTGGAAACCTTTTTTCTGCTATTGGAATCATTATGTTCAAAGGATATTTCAATGTACCGGCATTACTCATGTAAACCTTGGTTTGATTATCCGATAAAGATTCTGTCTCCATAGTTACATTGGCAGTAGTGGCCATTGGTCGTACAAAACGAATTTGGGTTTCAATTTTTTTCCCTTCAATGATGTTCATAATTTCCTTTTCTCCTTCACCGACATCCTTATTGCCGTTCCAGGAAATAGTGAATCCAACTGTTCCGTCTGTTCCTTTGAATTCTTTGTCCCTGACGGGGTCAGCCATTGCCCACTTATTAAATTCGTCCTGGTTTTTGAGCAGTTTTAAATAGTCAAATACTTTTTGTCGGGGCGCATTGATAATAATTTCACGTTTGACATAATGTTCTCTCTTCATGAAAAGTGCAAGGAGTAACAGCAAGGCAATGATGCCTGCCACTATAAGAAGAATTGTAATGATAATATTCATTTTATTGTTTTTGTAAATGATTGCAAGTAGTTATTTGAGAAAGTGAAATAATATTGCACGTTTCTACACAACGTTTAGTATTATCATCATGTAATCAATATGCGTTATAAAAGTTCCTCCTCATTTCCAAACTTACCGTTTTTCATGTCTTCGTAAGCCTGCATAATTTCTTCGCGTGTATTCATTACAAATGGACCGTAAGCGAAAAAAGGTTCATTAAAAGGTGTGGCATAACCTAATAAAATGGTCGCATCTGCAGTCGCTTTCATTTCAATTGTTTGTCCGTCATGATTAAACTCTACCAGGTGGTGCATTGCGGCAAAGTCGCCGTTTACTTTAATTTCTCCCTTAACGATGTATAAAAATACATTCTGTTCTTTGGGTATCTGTATCGTATATTTTCCTCCTTCTTCAAAATAAATGAATGAAAGATGAATATCTGTAAGTGGTTTAAAAGGTCCATCAACTGCATTCCAGCTACCTGAAAGAATATGTGCAGCCACTTTTCCACTGTCATATTCTGCTACCGGAATATCGCCTTTTTGTAAGCCCACATATTTAGGCTCTGTCATTTTATATTTTGCAGGCAGGTTAACCCACAATTGCAAAATTTCGAGAGGACCGCCCTGTGCTTTAAACTCAGGTGAGGAGACTTCAGCATGTATGAGGCCGCTGCCTGCGGTCATCCATTGCACACCTCCGGCTTTAATAACGCTGACAACTCCGCTGCTGTCTTTATGGGTTAAGTCGCCCTGCAAAATAAAAGTAACCGTTTCAAAACCCCTGTGAGGATGCGGACCAAAGGGCAAACCTGCATTACGCGGCTGATACTCCTGGTATCCATGATGGTTTAGAAAAATAAACGGGTCTAATGCATTCATAGGAACTGAATGTGTAGGCATTGCACGATAGGTTATAAGATCCGCAATCGGTTCATATATTGCCTTGTGTTGCGCCTTTATTGTTTTCATAGTTTCAAATTTTAATCAATTACAATTATAAAACCCGCATGTGTACAATTTACTGCAAGCGAATTATAAACCCTATTGATTCACCATCAATGTCTTTTCTTTCACATTATTCCTGTAAAAGTTTACCCGTTTTACATCCGGGCTTTTCGGAACAGTTGCAGCTGCTTTTGGTACATGCTCATAATTCTTCCACGATGTGGTATCGGTGACAGTAAAATATACGTTTAGATTGTGACCTGCTATTTCAGCTTTATTTATATCAACTGATATGACTTTGGTGGTGGGTTTTAAAATGACTGCAACTACCGATTGCCGCTTAAAATCAGGGACGATTGCAGTAACCAAACTAACTTTTGTTAAATGAAACAGGTTGTGAAATTCATTTGCATCCGTAATAAATTGATAACTCACCGTATCAGTAAAAGTGTTTTTTGAGTTCAGTTCATAATTACGAAGAGCAACAACACCTACGGCTGATGGAGCAGCTTTTTTTACAGATGTGCATGCAAAAGCAAATATTGTAAAAAGGATAAGGGCTGTTGTCGACCTCATTATTCTGACATAATTTATTGTAAAAATAAAACTCTTAAACTAAGGATGAATGTTGGTAGAAAAGTGAAAATGAAGCATTTATTGATGTGAAGATCCGGAAGAAAATGTGAATGAAACTTTGGATTTAGTGTTATAAATTCCCTATTGTAACATTGATACAATCTTTGTAAGCAGCTATTTTTATTCCGGTGATTTTTTCTTTAATTGTTTCTCTTCCGGCTATAATTAAACCATAGGCTCGTAAAAAATTGGCAACTTTAAATGCATTGATAACATTGCTGCCGTTTGTCACTAAAATTTTTACACAGTTTATTTTATTACCCGACTCTGCTTTCCTCGAAAGTATTCTGTTTAAAATATTTGTCATCTGGCCTGGACTTAACAGTACGTTGTTTATCACTTTTGTATCTGCTGCTGTAGATGCTTTAGAAGAGTGTGCCCCGACTGTTTTTTTTCCGCCAAGGCTTTCTGATAATGCCGAAGGTCTTGTTACCTGATTTTCTTTTTTTGCCGGTTTTACTAATTCTAAAACCGTTTTCTCTGCTACAGCCTTTTGTTTATTATTACTGCTTAATGGAGTTTCAGCAGGTAATTTCAAAGGTTTATTTATTGCTCGGGATATTTTCTCTGCTGCAGCCTTTTGTTTATTATTACTGATTAATGGAGTTTCAGCGGGTATTTTCAAAGGTTTATTTATTGTTTCAAATCTTTTCTCCGCTGAATCAGATGGTATTGCAATGTGAGAAGTAACAGGCACACTGCTTTTTTTTGTGTCATCTGTTACCTGAATATTATTATTGGAAAGAGAATCTTTCTTTAAGACTTTAATATTGAGTGCGGCTTCTTCACCTGCCGGCCTGGTAAAATACTCAATACTTTTATCAGTTATAATTAATATGAGGGTAATAACAAAACCAAGACCGGCTACTGCTAAAGGCCATTTTACTCTTTTTGCAGCAGGTTTTGACAACTTTTTAGCTGCGTTATGTTTTTTTCTTTGTAAGAACTCTTCTGTAACCGCGTAAAAACCATGCCCGGAGAAAGATTTTTTTAAAGAATAGTCATATTTTAATCTTTTGGTTTCATCTGATAAAACTTGCCTGGCTTCATTTATAACCTGAAAAAGTTCAACATAGTAAGGATCTCCACCATTTTTATCTGGGTGAAATTTTAATGACAACCTTTTAAAGGCATCGTTAATTTGTTTTTGTGATGCATGTTTATCTACACCAAGCAAATCGTAATAATTCTTCATCAGAAGCAGATTAAAAGGCAAAAGTCAGGTTTATAAAATTAATATTTTCATAATAAAGATTACAATTATTATTTTCAATGTTTCTATTTTTATATCAGGTAACTATAAGTTTTTTCTTTATCAATTTTATTCATACAATATCCAAAAGGGCCGTCAAAGATGTACACTAAAAGTTAGACGACATAATCTAAACAGTCATTTTCTTATTTATAAACATACTTTTTATGGAACCGGAAAATTATTTGAAAACACGGGTGGATGACCAGATAAGCTGGATGGAAAGCAAATCGTCCAGTAACCAAAAAAAATACAAGCAGTTTAAAGTGGCCGAGATTGTAACCGCTGCCGCCATACCTTTTTTAGCAGGTATACAGGAGAACCAAAGAGCGATGGCTATCATTACAGGATTATTAGGAGTTACACTTGTTGTGTTAAACGGGTTACAGCAGTTGTATAAATACCACGAAAACTGGATTACCTACCGCAGCACGATAGAAGTGCTGAAGAGAGAGAAAATT
>CAXUMK010000200.1:7706-10577 GCA_964251885.1 uncultured Segetibacter sp.
GAAAATTTTATACCAAACACAGGCCAGTCCATATAACGGAGAAGACGCTTTTATGAAATTTGTGCAAAATTTTGAAGCTTTGATGGCTAATGAAAATAAGGTTTGGAAAGATAACTGGGTGCAGGAACAAAAGCAGAATTAAGGTTATTGCCAAAGGACACTGATTGTTACACTGCTTGCTGCAAATATGTGCAATAGATTTTTAGGTACCAGCAGAAGAATAAGCATTAAGCATCATTATGTCACTCACTTGTACCATATTTTCGCTATTCAGCTTTGCATTACTTGTCCCGTTTGCGGGAAATTTATCTCGGTGAATTATAATATAAACCATTTTTCACTTTTAAATAATTATACATGGAAGAAACCATTGCTGCTCAGCGGGAGGCTGCTCACATACTGCGCCCTATTTGTTTTATGATAATGCCGTATGGTAAAAAGCCCACTGCTTCTGATAAAGGCCCGGCAACCATCAATTACGATGCGCTTTGGGATAAAGCCCTTTTCCCGCTCATAAATACAGATTTAAACTACAATGCAATAAGAGCCGATCAGGACCTGGGTGCGATGATCATAAAAGAAATGATAGAACGCCTTACAATGGCCGATTTGGTGATTGCCGATGTGTCAACTCCTAATCCAAATGTATATTATGAGATAGGTGTGCGCCATGCATCTAAAGAAACAGGCTGCGTGATGATCTCGGCTGACTGGTCGCGCCAAACATTTGATATTGACCAGATGCGGCAGGTAAGGTATCCGTTGCCTGAAGGAGAAATATCGGATGACACCGCCGCCGCTGTTAGGGAGAAACTGAAAGGTTCTATCAATCCCCTTATAGCAGGCAAATCACCGGTGTATGATTGTTTGCCCGGTTACCCCGGCAAGCTGGATGAGAGTAGGGCCAGTTCTTTTAGAAATCAAATGGAAGACCTGTCTAAATTCTCAACTGAGGTAAGAGCGATACGTTTATTGCCCGACGGAGAGCGGGTTGAACCTATCCAGCATCTAACAGCCAAGTATGCGGATGTTGCCAATAAACTTCCTGCTGTAGCTTTAGAAATTATTTATTTACTGAGAGACAGCGTTCAATGGCGGGCTACAACCGACTTCATTAAGCAATTGCCGGAATACGTCAAAAATCTTCCTGTTGTGAAAGAACAGGGCTGTTTGGCTCAGTCAAAAAGCGGGAATACTATTGAAGCTATTGCAGCACTCGAAGAATTGATCAAAGTGCATGGAGACAGTTCGGAACGCCGGGGGTTGTTAGGCGGCCGGTTTAAAAGCCTTTACAGGGAAACAAAAGATCCATCGCATTTAAACAGGTCTATTGCAGAATATGATAAGGGTATGCGGTTAGACCTGAATAATTACTATCCGTCGTCAAATTTGCCCCGGCTATATCTTATAAGAAACAGAGCCGGTGATAAGGAGAAAGCAAAGGCTGCAGCCACGGTAACATTAATGGCGTGTGAGCGGTCTGCAAAAATGAATACGGGTGATCAGTGGGTTTTGCCCACTCTTTTAGGGGCAGCATTTAATTCTGGTAATGTAGATGAAGCACAGAGAATTTTTGAAGAAATGGATAGCACCGGACCCGAACCTTTTAAGCTACAGACAACTATACCTGATTTAGAGGCGTCTTTAAGTATCATTCAGCAGGAAGACATTAAAGAGCAGCTTACCTCTATTTTAGAAGAAATAAAAAAACTTCAAAAAAGCAAAGAATCATCTGAAGGAAATTGAAGACAGCAAAAAATATGGCTGTTATTATTGTCAAGAGATACGAGAGACTCTTTAGTTTGTTGAATAAAGAATGAAAAGTACAAGAGTGCGACGCAACAATGAAAAATAGTAGTAATTCAGCCCGGTTCAAAAAAAATATAGTCACTTTTTTATCCTTTGCGTAGTATACTAATAAGAGGTTGGAGCGCTGTTTGTACCAATAGCATAAAGAATAAAATAAATTATATAAACACCAATACCGGTGAAAAAAGCAATTTTCGTCCATTTCGCCGCCACCTGCGATGCTTTCTGGGCGCCTGCATAGTCTCCGGCTTTATACATTCCATCTACTTTGGCTGCGTTTATAATACCCACTATGCCTAAGGGCAAACAACATAATAAAGTAGTTGCAATAGACTCTATCAGCCAGTTTTTAGGCGGCGGCGGTATTTGCGAACTTGCTGGAGAAACGGGATTTTGAGGAAAAGGCGGACGTGGAGGAGTTGGGGCAGGAGGAGTTGGATCGGGGACAGGAGTTGGCGAAGGTTGGTTTTTTTTAAGGCTTTTTACAAGTTCGTCCACATCAAATTTCCATCTCTTGTTACTTATTTCATACGCTTGTCTTCTTACTAATCCTCTTAAATCTTCAGGCAACTGCGTACCTTCGGGAAGGGTGGCTCCGTCAACAAGTACGGGTATAACACGAATTTTTCTTTTAAGCGCTTCAGCAATTTCCAAACGTATAAAGTCATCCGGGTTGTCTAATCGCCTTGCACCATCCGGCGATTGAAGCGCCAACCAGTTTGGACCAATAAGAGCAAGCAGAACATCACAGGTATTTAACGAGCTTTCTATGACATCGCTAAAATCGAGCCCTGGCTGAATGGTATCAATATCAATAAAGATTTCTTCCTCTTTAAAATATTGTTTTAAAGAATCTACCAGTCTTCCGGCTTCTCCGGCGCTGTCGTGCCGCCTGTAGCTTATAAAAATGTTCATTTAGTTTGTTTAAAATAAAAAAGTTTTTTTACCTGCTCTTCTTATTCCTTTTTATATACATGATAATCGTAGCCATAACCAAAAATTTTCTTTTTGTTTTTTGCAGGAGACGGGTCGTTTGTAAAGACCCTTTTTTTAACAGTGCTT
>CAXUMK010000201.1:0-10492 GCA_964251885.1 uncultured Segetibacter sp.
AGGCGTAGTCTCTAATTGAAAAAAGTCCTGGAAAGATTGTAACTGAATGTCGAGTAGGTCAGGCGTTTCAGACAAATTTTTGATTTTACCGAAACTGACCCTGTTCTGAACTTTAGTTGAAGACATATTTAATATTAACCGGTTTTGTTCAAATTATCAGGCTAAGCACTGAAAAACAGGATACTGATTTCAGGCATTGACGGCTTTAAATAGTCTTTTCCGTAATGCAGTTTGCTAATTTGCCTAAAATTAAAAGGAATGCAAAGGTAGGGAATGATAAATAAAAAGAAAAACAATTTTTATACCAAAAATGTTAATGTGGATAATGAAAAAAAGGGAATTAATAAAATAAGCCGTGCTTAGATTTTAAGGAGTTAAAGCATTCTTTAGCAGACTTATAGCCTGAGATTGTCCCCACAATCTCTCACCTCCCAAAGCATCTCTGTGCGAAGTAATTTCCGAAATTATTTCTTCATTTAACTGGCTATTATAAACCCTTATTGACTGTTCTTTATCAAAAGCTGACTTTTCTACCTCAATAGTATAATTTTCGAACTCAATATCTAATAGATCTTCAAGATACTTTATATGCCTGCGGAGTTGGTCTTCACCAATCCTTTGTGCATAAGGAAGGTCTTCAAAAAAAATAACAGAGCCCTTTTTATATAATTCAACTACAGCTTCCCTGCATATTGCATGATCTATATGGTTACCAATAGCAAGGGGACAAAACAGTAATTCATCTACGTGTTGCTGCAGCAATTTTTTTAGGTCTTCAATCAATTCGAGTTCATTCTGCTGAAATGGCTGGTTTTGAAAAATATAACCGTTCCGCAATGGTGCATCCAGCAAATCGAGATTGACTATTTTAATGTTGGGATTAATCTGCCGGTAAAAGGCGGCGTCTTCGTCTTTTCGTAAACGGCTTACTGCACCTATTTCCTTATTTTCTACCGCTATCGCAGTCCACTTTGTAACTGTAAAACAATTAATAATTGTTATTTGGATATTATTGTTTGCACACTTTGAAATAGTAAGTGCAAGGCCAAAGGCAGCATCATCTATATGCGGGGAAAGGACAGATATTTTGAGTGGGGTATTCATTTTTGCAAGTGCTGTGTTATGCTTTTTTAGCCACAAAGGCACGAAGGCATAAATTAGAAGGAAGGATAGAATACTTAAAATAATCTTGTATTTAAAACGTGTAAAATGTGAATGAATTTTATGAGCCCGGCTGTGTTGCTACTATTTTTCATCGTTGCGTCGCACTCTTGAGACTCTTTGTTCTATACTCGACATTTCACAGCTTGTTCCGTTAACAGGAAACTGATTAGGCGTGAAGTATACATAGTCCTATCTTGCCAACTAATGTTTTTGTGTGCTTTTTCAAAGCTGCCATAAAAAGATGTGGTATAAGTGAGTGACACAACCGGAGTTGCCATAAAATACAACTGCCGGTTACCAAAAAAAACCAAAACATGGCAAAGTAGAATGAGCTCTGTACCATACTCATACTCATTTTCATTCAATAACCTTTGCATTCATGAGTTTAAGCGGATTACTAACATCCTTCTTCTTTGAAATGATATATGGAGGAACTACCAAATAATGAATAGCATTATTTAGAAAACAATTCATTGCATCGGTCAGCGTCTCAACCATTGTCTCATTCTTACCGTTGAAAGATGTATTTGCGATAATACCTACACCTGTCTTCTCCTTAAAGTTTAGCATCACGTTGTAGATAAACTCATTGTCTTCCTTGCTTACCGTTTGTATCCTGGCGCTGTGGTCGATGTGCTCAATTGTCGGAAATTTGTCTTTATACTTATCCTGCAGAAATGCAGTGAACAGCATGAACGGCGTCCTTCCTTTAAATTGAAAATATTCGCTCACATCTTCTTCCAGCACAAAAGGCGCTATCGGGCGAAACCATTCGCGGCCTTTGATAAATGCATTGATCCAGAACTTGTTGACTGCATATCTTACATCTCCTAAAATGCTGCGGTTGCCCAAAGCCCGCGGCCCAAATTCGCTTTTGCTTTGAAACACGCAAAGTATTTTGCCCCAATACAAATGGTTTGCACATACTTCTATGAGATTATCCGATTTTTCAATACTTACGTCAGGATAGTCTTTTATTAGCTTTGTTACTTCCTCTATATCTACGTCGGGCCCGAGATAATCTAACCGCCAGTTGTATTCATTCTTTATTTTAAAACACTCCATCGCTCCATAAATAGCACAACCAACCGAAGTGCCCCCATCGTGTGGCGCAGGCGGAATAAAAAGGTCGTAACCCTGTTCAAGCACTTTGGTATTGGCGACACAGTTCAATGCACAGCCACCGGCATAAGCTATGTTCTTCGTACCTGTTGTTTCAGTTAACCAGGCGGCTATTTCTATCAATACTTTTTCAAAAACGTCCTGTCCTTTTGCGGCAAGATCTGCTTTCTCCTGGAAGGTCTTTATCTCATCCTTGTAGTTATATTCGGTAGACATAAACATTTCCTGCCATTGCCTGGGTATAAATACTTCACCTTCCTTCACTATCAAGTCGGGCAGGTTTAAAGCATCTACATTTCCATACGCAGCAAGACCCATCACCTTACCTTCATTGCCCTC
This sequence comes from uncultured Segetibacter sp., assembly GCA_964251885.1. Taxonomy (GTDB): domain Bacteria; phylum Bacteroidota; class Bacteroidia; order Chitinophagales; family Chitinophagaceae; genus Segetibacter. The sequence continues at coordinate 2,626 of CAXUMK010000201.1, forward strand.
GCCTTTGAACAAACATTCTGTAAGCCTGTAATAAAAGTTACCTAAACCTTGCGGGTTTTCAGGATTTCGGTCGTGCAACTGTTTTTTGATACACTTTATTTCTCCCTTGTTCCAATAGTAATAAGAAGCAACTTCAAATAAGTTTGTCTTGCCTTCTTTGCCCGGATAATCATATTTAATTAACTCAACAGGACTGCCAACGCTGTCGATGATCATAACTGCGCAGGTATCAAAGCCACTTGGCGGGCAACAACTGTACAGGTGAGAAAGATGATGTGAGATTTCAACAATGCGGGCATCCGGCTTCAGGTTTAGCACAGTTCTAAGTTCTCCGTGGTATTGATCCATTTTTTCACGCTCATTATCCGCGCTCCAGCATTCTACAACAAGATCGTAGGGTCTGTCAACCACAGGAATACGTTCTTTATACAACTTCATGTCGCCAAGCCTTCCCCAGTGATGCTTGCGTTTTGTAAGGCGCTCTTTATGTATTGACATTACATGTTTACTGCCTTCAAAGATTGATATTGTTCCGTCTTGAGTCCTGTTAATCCCCAGAATAGAAGGTGCGCTCATAAGCAAGAAATGATTTAGTATAAATAAGATTTGTCAGGGAAGATTATAAAAACTGTACCGCATCATATGCAATGTGATTTCTACAATTTAGGAGTGGAAGAAGTGATAAGTCAGCTCTGTCTGCATTTGATGAACCACTTATTAAAGGTATCATTGAAGTTATATAGAATAGGAGTTGCCAGATTTGGCAATTCAATTTTGCTTTTGCTTCACGGAGGCTTTGTGAAGAATTGATTTTTTACGGCAGAATAAGGGTGATTTATATTATTTTTCTATAAATCTCTCGTCTATGACCAGCATCTATAACTGTCACCAACAAAATTTTATCCTGAATAGTATAAATGATCCTATAATCTCCAACACGTATCCTATATGTATTCTTGCCAGACATTTTTTCACAACCCGTTGGTCTTGCATCATTCTTTAGTTTCAGCATCACACTTTCCAACTTATCTGCTATATTATCAGGAAGCTTATCAAGATACTTTTGAACAGACACTGTAATGACTACGCTATACTTTGCCATTCTGCTACCGGTGTTTTTCCTTTCTTAATTTGATCGCTTCTTCTAAAGGAATAGTTTCCTCGTTGCGCCGTATAGCTTTGTTGTATGCTCTTTCATCAGCAGCATTTTCCAATGCTTTCATCATTTTTTCATAGTCTTTTATCGGAACGATAACGCCTACTTTTTTTCCTTTTTCATCTGTAACAACCATTTGTGCCATATAAAACGTTTTTCCAAATTTACTCGTTTTATCATTGTATTTATATGAGGAATTTGTATCGGCATTTGCTGTAGTATAATTCTGCGCCTTTTTGTTTATGCTCCTGTTGCCATAGCATCTTTTGGCTGTTCATCTACAGGCTGCAAAGCTTGTGGTTGGGGAAAGTATAAATAAAATGAGGAGCCTTCATTTTCCCTGCTTTTTACATAAATTACTCCATGATGCTGAAGAATGATTTTTCTGCAAAGAGAAAGCCCAGGACCTGTACCTTCGTATTTACTATTGTTGTGCAATCGCGTAAAAGCGTTGAATATTCTTTCAGTCATATCTTCTCTAATTCCGATACCGTTATATTCAATTTCTGCTCTTCCTGATTAATAAAAGCAAAAAATTCAGCAAAACAATTGCCAGAAAGAATGCGAATATTATTTACGGCATAATTTTATAATTTGGTTCTTATTAAAACATGTAAGGCTTCATCGCATCTTATCAGAAGCTCATTTGGTCACTGGCTTTACAGCTTATTTCCTTCCTTCGGAAAAACGACGGTTGGCTTAAACTTCTTTGCTTCCTCAAAATCCATGGTTGCATAAGAGATTACCACAACTACATCACCTGTCATACCTTTACGTGCAGCAGGACCATTTAAACAACATATACCCGATCCTCTTTGTCCTTTGATCAGGTACGTTTCAAGTCGTTCTCCATTATTTGCATTTACTACGGAAATTTTTTCATGTTCAATCATATTTGCGGCATCCATCAGGTCTTCATCAAGCGTTAAACTCCCCACATAATTCAGGTTCGCTTCTGTAATTACCGCACGGTGTACTTTGGACTTTAGTATTTCAATTAGCATATATTTTAAATAAATGTTGCAAAACTATGAAGAAGAAATTATACAAAATGATAATGCTGTTAACCTTTAACAAGCCCCTTTCATTCACACTTTTTTCTTTGGTATGTGCATTTGTTCTTTATGAATCTTTTGTTGTGTCACTCACTTCTACGGCATCTTTTTATGGCAGCCTCAGTTTCTAATTACTAAGACTCTACATCAAAACAAATAATTCTGTCATCCCAAAAATGATAAGAGAAACACCACTTTAAACAGGTCTCTTTCATATAAAAAAACAGGCTAAAAACGTCGTTCTGTTGAAATGATAACTCTTTTATTTTTAATTATATATGAAGACAGAGAAAAGGAGTTTATGAGAAATTGACTGCTTAAAAATGTGTTTTATTGTTTAATAATCACAAATGAGACCCTAAAAACAAAAAAATACAGTAAAAGTATTGGCTGCTTAACAATAAATAAGATAACTTCATTTTTTATTAATAGAAATTATCATGAAAGAAACAGGTACAGTCAAATTTTTCAACGACGCCAAAGGTTTTGGTTTTATTAAAAATGAACAAGGTAAAGACTTTTTTATTCACGTGTCAGCGCTTAAAGGCGGTACATTAAGTGAAGGTGAACGTGTAGAATTTGAAACAAGAGAAGGAAAGAAAGGGCTTGAAGCATTTAATGTTAAAGTTCTCAGCTAATTCAGCAGATATTCTTACTTCGGAAAACATAAATGGTGCATTTCTTTCTTTAAAAGATAGAAGTGCACCATATTATATGTGTCTATGCTCTTTTTACTTAAAAAAGTAACTCTTTTAAGAGCATACAATTACCGTTTATCAGATTTTGTACGATCAGATAGAAATTCTCAAAGAGTCAGTAGCATTACCATCTGACAAGTTAATCCCATCTTCATAAGACAACTTCGAGCCTTTTGAGTCATAGATCACTGTATAAAAAGCAGCCAGCTTTTCCTTGCGATCATATACATTCTTTACCGAAACTTCTCTAAATAACGGCTTTTCAGATGTAGGGTAGTTCTTAATATTTCCCTGGTCTATCATTCCTTCCCAAACAAGCTGCTGTGAGTTACCACGATATTTATAAATTGATAAAATAACTTTCGCTTTTGATTTTTTATACAATGAGGTAGAATAATCGGTACCTGCAAATACTGAGAACCGAACAGTTTTACTCTCAGGTTTTTCAAACATCATAACACTTATTTTTTTACCATACAAACCCACAGCGCCGCTTAAAATTAAAAACGCCAAAATACATACACTCTTTTTCATAAACACATTTTTCTGTTAACTAAAAATGGCAGCTTCGTTACATTCAAACCCTCATAAAGTTTGATTGGAACAACCCCTTAGCAAAGCAGATGCCCAAAAATTTTACAGCTTTTTCAACTCAATTAGGTCTACAATCAGGGTAAAAAAGTCAACAATAAAGAGGATAATTGACCACTTTGTACTGATGCAATGGCGTAATCATTGTCCTTATGGCATTCTTTTTTACGATTGTGTCAGCCCGTGTAAAACGAATTTTTGTTTAAAAAATTTCATAGCCGGAAGATTTTTTCCTAAAAATGGAGCAAATAAATGCACCTGAACACCTGATTGATTTTTAGTTACCCCAGTTGCGGTCAATTAAAAGATAGATGTGAAAGTGAAGGTAAAATAGCACATGTTAAAGCCAATTCTTGCAGAACAATATTGTATCAACTGCAAAAAAAAATCTAATGAAGACAAAACTTCCGTTTTATTGATTAACGGTGCTACAGGAGAAGCTTACAAGGCGATTGTTATTATCTAAGTCAAAAAAAATGATGTTTACCTTTAATCAGGATAAACATCATTTTAAATGTATTACGACAACCATTACTTTTTTTGTTCCAATGGTTTGTCAGTGTCTAACTCAGGATCTGCATCTACTTTTTTACCTTTAAAATCGTCGCTTGTTAACTTGCCTGCAGCAGTTGATTCTGTGCTATCTTCTTTTTTATTTTTACCGTCACTTTTTCCAAAATCCTGGTTATCATTTGAGATGGGCATATCAGTGTATTTAATTTTTTGTACTGATACTTCAAAAACAATTATGCCAAAAACAGAATAAAGCTTTGCAGACTTATACTTTAGTTTGCGCTTCGTGTCTCTGTGCATAGCTGAATACCGGAGAAATTGTACAAGAGTGATCCTTTTTTTTCCTTCCACTGGAAGAAAAGAAAACGACAAATCCATGATTGCAACAATGATTCTAGTAGCTATTTAGCCGGGCCAAAAAAAATCATTGCGCATTCTTAGGCGGCAAGCAGTATAACTACTCTTCGCCTGTAATCAGAAATTGCTCTCTCGATGTTTTTTTACCTTTTTCCCATTGCGTGACAAAAATTCTTTTTACCACTTTCACCATCCCGTCAAAATTATGTGGTTTCACAACAAAGAAGGTTGCCCCTTTTTGATAACTTAATTCAATTGTTGCAGCATTTTGTGTTGTGGAATACATAATCAACGGCAGATTTAACAGCTTTTCAATACTTCTTATCTCTGTTAATGCCTCAAGCCCATCTTTATACGGCATATTAATATCAATAACAACCATGTCTGGTACAGGTTTGTTTTTGAGAACAAATATCAAATCATTGCCGTCAATGGCACGGGATAAAATAAAATTCAGACCTGAATGCTCAAGAGCTTCATTAAATAAATAGAACTCATCAGAATCATCGTCTGCAAATAAAATATGGATCGGGGGCATACTTAGGTTTCACAGGGGATTAAAAATCAGTTTGAATTTCAAAAGATATTGGATGGCAAATTAAAACCAATTATACCTAAAAGTATGTTTTATTTAAAATGAGCAACATCAAGATAGAATGCATTACAAACAATAAATCTACTCAACGCTTTCAAAACGTTGTTATCATTGCTTAAGTATGAAGGTGTACCAGTCAAAAAACTGCCTGCCAATTCTTTCATAATTAAACCTGTTGCTTGCTTGTAAAGAGATAGCGGGAGGATTGAATTTTTTAAGATTATTCATCATAAAAAGAATTTTTAAAGTAAGATCCTTTACGTTTCCGCTCTCTGCAAAAACTCCGTTAAACTGATCGGTTATTAATTCCCGCGTCACTTCCAAATCACTGATAAGAAGAGGCAAACCGCAAGCATTTGCTTCGATAATGACACAGCCGAAAGTTTCATATCTGGTAAAAAAAACAAACACATCACTCTGCTGCATAATTTCCGCTACCTCTTTATAGCTTCTTTCATTCCAGGTTTGTATGTGCTTTGACAAACCCAGCTCAATTATGAGAGAACTTATGGATTGGGGTAAAGGGCCAACGAGATGTACATAAAAATTGGTATTCACCTTTTTAACTTCAGCAAATGCCTGTAACATGCCTTCCACATTTTTTTGAGGAGACATATTAGATACATGCACAAAAGTAATTACGCTGTTATCCATCTTACGATTAAAATAAAACAGGCTCGTATTAACCACGTTCGGTATAATTATCCCTTCTTTAACCAAATGCAGTTTACTTTTTAAGTTGCTGTGAAGAAATTTTGAAACAACATGAAAAGAAGCGCTTCTTTTAAACACAAAACTGTAAACGCTTTTTTGCAATTGGTTCATTTTATCAAACCGGCCATCAATATACAAAGTGGATTGTTCAGAAATAACATAAGGAACTTTATATAAGAATTGCAGAAGCAACCCTAACAAGTGATTTTTCTGCAACACATATAAGTGAACAATGGTCGGCTTCTCTGCTTTAAACAATTGCCTGGCGGCAGTAAAACAGATATAGTTGTAACGGATAAATGACAACAGGTTATCTAACCATTTAATAGAACTGAGTGAAGGATAGTAGTAAAATTGTTCTGTAAGATTTCCATTTTTAACCGTAACAATATCCTGCCTGGTGATTGAATTATCTTTAGCGGCAACAATAACAGACACCCGGCAATGTAAAGAAACAGCATGGATATGCCGCTGTATAAAATCACCGCTTAACTTATCCATTCTGTTTGGATACCATCCCGGAAAAACCATAATATGCATTACTTATTTCAATTTGAAGATGGATTAGCAATAAGAGAAGTATAGGTTTTTAGTTTAAACGTTTCGAAAGTAAAAATTTCTTTCCAGCCGCTTCCTGTGTTGCGCATAAACATGAGCAATGAAACTATAAACGCAGTTGTATAACCAATTGAACTTACCAAAGCAGCACCGGTAATGCCGAGCGGTTTAATGAGAAAGAAGTCTCCTGCCAATACTACCACCAACCCTGCCGAAGTGCTGATTACATTATAAGAAGGCTTGTTTTTGCCGCCAAAAAAAGCTGCTATAATAATGTGAATTGACAGAAAAAGAATACCCGGCAAAAGAATAAGAAAAGGAATAAACATTTCGTCGAAAGTACTGCCAAACACCAGGATAAAAAGACGGTCGCTTACCCAGTAAGAACCGGTGAATATAAAAACATATAACAGCACAAACAGGCCAGTCATTCTTAAAATAAGTTTAACCACATTTGTGTTATCGCTTTTAGCAGCCTGGGGATACACCACACTCGAAATAATGGAAGGAATGATTAAAAACAATTGTCCCATTTTAGATACCTGTACATAATTCCCCAACGATTTTGCCGAACACCAGGCTTCTACAAAAAGATAATCTACACGATTTATGAGATAGTAAGCAATATTTGCTGACAAGGCCACTATTGCAAATCGAAAAAGAAACTTATATTCCTGCCGGTTTGGATACTGTAATGAACGAACCGGGGAATACTGAAACAGGTAGAGAACTGCCAGCACCGCACCCTGAATAATGAATTGCAGAAAATACACGTATAAAAACTCTTCCCTGTTTAGTCCCCAGTAACCTTTGGCAAAAAAAGGTATCAGCACAATTACAATGATATTTACAGCGCTCATCGAAATATTGGGAACAGAAAAATTGTGCTTTGCATAAAATAAAGAAGTGAAAAAATTGGTAAGCGAAATGCCAAAAGTATAAGCCGCGCCAGCCACCAGCAAAAACAGGTAATCAGAGGTTATATAAGAATTTTTGATTAAAAAAAAGGTACAGGCCATGCTAAAAACAGCAATAATAAAAGGCCATGTTACAGAAAACAAAGCAAGTTTGCTTGGAGAAATGCGGTTGCTTGCAGAAAAATAAGTCATGCTCGAGTCGAGGCTTAGGCCGCCTATCAGTACCACGAGGTAAAAGTTATTGGAAATGAAATATATCCATCCGCTTTGGGTTGCTTCATAAATCCTGGCTATGCAAACATTCAATAATAAGGTAGTAATAAAATAAGCGCCTCTCCATATAAAGCTGTCAAGCAAAGCCTTTCTCATTGCCAAATGTATGCAAAAGCTAACCCCCCACCCTAAAGGGAGCTAAAAAACCCCTCTCCCTATAATGGAATCTATAACCTGATTGAGTATTCTTCAAGTCCCCTTCAGGGGATTTAGGGGTTGGGTTTTGGGTTATTCTTCTATCTTAGTCAGCAAAAGATTTTACATTGGTCAAAACAGTATTCGCTCCTGCCCTGTCCGACGAAATAAAAAATGATCTGGCTGTTACAAAAGAGAAGGCTGAAAAGCTTTTTATCTTTTTTAAAGATTGTAGTCTTTTTAGATGGGCAGATGCCAATAACGATTGTGAAGACCGGGCAAATGCTGCCTGCATTCTGATGGAT
>CAXUMK010000202.1:0-10459 GCA_964251885.1 uncultured Segetibacter sp.
ATATCGGAACATAGTCATACAGATACTACAGGAACAAAACGAACAAATGCAGCATATATTTATGCAGGAATAAGAATTAAAGACAAGATAGTACCATACATAAAAGCAGACGGCATTCATTATGAAAAGGGACAGGTAATGCACATGGACGGGCAAAACGTATTTTCACTCATCGCCGGCCTTCGATACGAATTAAACTACCTGTCGGTACTAAAGTTAGAATTAGAACACGTTAACATGCAATTTACAGGACCAACAACCAAAGCTTCTTTGCAATGGTCGGCAGGGTTTTAAAAAACATCGCCCCACGGTTGGTTAGAACTTATTACTTTTTTGTACTTCGCTTTTGTGCTACTATTTGGCATCGTTGTGTCACTCACTTGTACTTGTATATCGCTATTTGGCGCTCATAACCGAACTGCCTGAAATCTCAAAATCAGGTCTAACCAGCTGCTTCATAATCCTCTTCTTTGATAAGCAAACCACTTAACAGGAACACTGGAAAATTGGTGTTGATTTTGGTTAAGCCGCGGTCACCGCTTTCGTCTATGAAGAGGTATGTTTATGAATGTGTTGTTCTTCCGGCATTCAGGTATTTATTCTTGATGATTATTGAATCTGTTGAGTTATTTCACCTATCATTTAAGTCACCAGTTTGTAACGCCCTCTTCTTCGTTAGAAATATCATCAGGTAAATAAGTTATTCCTATAATCGCTTCTTAGATATACATTAGCTTTTTTACTTCCTAATTTCCAGATATTTCTTCTATCCATTTAATATCTGTCGGATATTTCTCGTATCGGTACATTATTTCAGCTTTTTCATTTGGCTGCTTGCAAGCAAAGATTTCATTTGGGTAATAGCCATTTTATTAAGCTGGATCAACCGTTCTGGCTGTGGTATTTGCTGGTGCAGAAGCATGGCATTAATACTTTCAAGATTACTTAATACTACCAATTGCTCCAGAGTTGCTTCGTCACGAATATTACCTGCTGCCTTTGGGTTTTGTGTACGCCATGCTGCTGCCGTTTTACCAAACAAGGCCATATTTAGTACATCGGCTTCCGAAGCATAAATAACTGCAGCCTGCTGTTTTGTAATCTGCGCTGGTATGAGGTTCTCTTTTATAGCATCTGTATGTATGCGGTAGTTTATTTTAGAGAGCGTGCGTTGCAGGTTCCAGTCTAATTTAAGCCTGTCATTTTCTTCATCTTTAAGTCTTTGGAATTCTTTGATAAGATAAAATTTTAATTCAGCACTTAGCCAGGTTGCAAATTCAAAAGCGATATCTTTATGGGCGAATGTACCGCCGTAGCGTCCTGTTTTCGATATTATCCCGGTAGCATTTGTAAGTTCAATCCATCTTTTAGGAGTAAGGGAAAAGCTATTAGCACCAGCCATAATTTTAATTCCATCGAATTCGATGGAATTAAAATTGGGATTATTGAATTGTTCCCACAATCCTATGAAATCAATAGTGCTTCTGTTTCGCATCCAGTTCTGCAAAATATAATCACTTCTTTCACTATCCCTGTACCTGGCAATATCTGTAAGAGAAATATAATCATTATTACTTTCAGTATATACTGCTATTACAAATCCCTTTACATCTACAGTCTTATTTTTAGCCATATTATATAATTGTATGTTTGCTATACGCTATTTATTAATGTGCTTTGCTCGGCAATTATAAACCGAACAGATAAAGCAAATCGGGCAGCTAATGCTGTTTTTCTGAATACTTTTTCCATTACCACAATTTTCATTTTCACAATTGTAACATCAGATGACGTTAATTCTCTTATTAAAAATAGGTTACGGGATACAATAATTAAATTGATAATTATCAATTAATTTCAAATCTCATAACCTTTTGTTTTGCATAAGGAGGACAATATTTAGCTTGTATCCCTACCCCGAAAAAAATATACAAAAAAATGATGAACCACTTAAAATAAGACGGCCAGATGATAATACAGTACGCTTCGGACCTTCATTTAGAGTTTCCTGAAAACAAGGCATTTTTGAAAGTAAACCCGCTGACATGTAAGGGAGACGTGCTTTTGTTAGCAGGGGATATTGTACCATTTGTTTCAATGGCAAAACACAAGGATTTTTTCAGTTACATTTCAGATCACTTCCCCGTTACTTACTGGATACCTGGGAATCATGAATATTACAACTTTGATGTCGCTAAGAAATCAGGAACAATAAATGAAAATATAAGAAGCAACGTTCACCTGGTAAACAATCTGGCTGTTAACATCAATGATACCCGTTTTATTTTCTCTACGCTTTGGTCTAAAATCAGTCCGGCTTATCAATGGGAGATCGAACGGGGAATGAGCGATTTTCAGGCTATCAAATACAAAAATCACCGTTTTTCTTCTGAACGTTTTATTGATTTGCATGAGGAAAGCGTCAACTTCCTGACATCAGAATTGCAGTCGGAATATAGTTATAACTCAATAGTGATTACCCACCATGTACCTACTTTCAAGAATTATCCTGCGAAGTTTAAAGGCGACGTTTTAAGTGAAGCATTTGCATCAGAACTATTTGACCTGATTGAAAGCTCCGGCCCCGATTATTGGATCTACGGACATCATCACCAAAATATTCCTGATTTTGAAATTGGCAAAACCCAATTGCTTACAAATCAATTAGGCTACATTCAGATGGGAGAACATTATTTATTTAATAAAGAAAAAATAGTAGTTATACCTTAAAAGGTATAACAAGTGCCTTTTATAAATAATTATACCTGAATGGGTGCAATTTATAATTTTTGTATTTTTATACCTAAAGGGGTATAGATGCAAGGAAACAAAGGAAATATTGCCAATTTTGTAAGGTATTGCCGCAGCAGATTGAAGATGACGCAGGTAGACCTTTCTGAGAAAGCCGGAGTGGGGCTTCGACTTATCAGGGAACTCGAGCAGGGCAAACAAACGCTAAGGGTAGATAAGGTAAACCAGGTGTTGCAACTGTTTGGATATACATTAGGGCCTGCAGCAATAAGAAAAACAGATGCTTATGAAATTCTTCTTCAATATCTAAATAAGCCAGTCCAGGTTTATCTTAAGAATAAAACAGAATTAAATGGTTCTATTATCGAATCTATTACGGAAGGAATGGAGGTTAAAGCATGGAAGTTTGTGTCTGGCAGTAATTACTTAAAATACCAAAAATCAAAAGATCCGGAACTGTTGCAGGTGATCAACCATTCAGATATAGCAAACATTGAAAACTTGTAAATATGCAACGCAGCGGAAGAGTACTATTTAAAAATGAGCTTGCCGGCATTGTATGGCAGAATGAAGATGGCTACGGTTTCCGTTATAATGAAGACTATTTGAAATCTCTTGGTGCATCACCAGTCAGTCTCACCTTGCCATTGAGACAAGCTGCTTATGTAAGCAATACGATGATTCCTTTTTTTGATGGCCTTATACCCGAAGGCTGGTTGCTGGATATAGCAGTAAAGAACTGGAAAATAAATCCCAATGACCGGATGGAATTATTATTAGTTGCCTGTAAAGACTGTATCGGAGCCGTAGGCGTGGAACCAATAGAAAACGAGGAAGAATGATGGAAAACCGATGTTTATATTGTTACAAGCATTTAGCCGAAGTTGGCAAAGACTTCCATGAAAAGTGTAGCCGAAAATTTTTTGGTACACCAATCCCACCTGCTTTAGACTACAATGGTGAACAAATGCAGGAGCTTGCAAAAGAAATTGTTCTCAGAAGCGTTTCATTAACGGGGGTTCAACCTAAGCTTTCATTAACAATAGAAAAACAACCGGGCGATCCAAAACATTCCAGATTAACAATTGTAGGGCTATGGGGAGACTATATTCTAAAACCTCCCTCTCTTGAGTTTCAGCATTTGCCGGAAAATGAAGACGTAACGATGCACCTCGGCAAGCTGTTGGGGATGCAGACAGCGGAGCATAGTTTGATAAGATTACAATCAGGTGAATTGGCCTATATCACAAAACGGTTTGATAGAATTAAAGGAGAAAAGCTCGCCGTAGAGGATTTGTGCCAGTTAACAGAAACCCTGACCAACGACAAGTATCGGGGATCTATGGAAAAGGTAGGTAAGCAAATCCTAAAATTCTCCTCAAGACCCGGATTAGATCTGATCAGCTTTTTTGAAGTCGCTTTGTTTTCTTTTCTTACAGGCAATGCAGACATGCATCTAAAAAACTTTTCGCTTATTACCACTCCTGAAAATGAAATCCATTTTTCACCAGCGTATGATCTGTTATGTACTAAAATCCCGATGCCGGATGATAAAGAGGAAATGGCGCTTACTATCAATGCTAAAAAGAGGAAATTAAAGAAAGTAGATTTTGAGGTGCTTTCAAGCAGTTTAAAAATCCCTGAAAAAACAGTTCAGAATGTATACTCGAAGTTTTCAAGGAAGTTGAAGGAGCTATTGGCATTCATTGATATTTCGTTTTTGCCTGCGGACATGAAGGAGGAGTACAAAAGGATAATGGAGGAAAATGCGGGTAGGATTGGACTGATCTAAAGATTATATCAGTTAACGAAATTTTTCTAACAAAAAAATTAGGACTGGTAACATGTGCATAAAGAACGACACAAGGGTCGCCAGCGCAACCGCCTTGTTTGTTCTGTGTAATTGCTCCTGAGCCAGGCACTAAAGCGTGTTATTCAACTTTATGAGTAGCATAAGCTAACTTACCTGATTAACAAGGTGTGTTGGCTCGCGGTATTGATGTTTCTCCATACCTGGTTAATTATTGTGTCGGTTCTGGCTGCATACATTCCGCAGCAGGGATATAACGCATTAACCAGGTCTCGCGACCGGTGAGCCATCTGTAAACTTGCTTCACTTACCACATCTAATTCAAAATCTGTTATATGATTACATTCAACATGAGATGCCCAGGAAGAATCGAGTGCTGCATAAAATCTTTCGCGTAGCACATGTATTTCTTCTAATGCTGAAGCAATCAATTCAAGACCCTTATTTTTCACTCCTTCCAATCTTATATTACGTTGGTGCTTTTGCGTAAGCAATTGTTCGGCAAGATCAATAAAAGACAGGCACATGCCACAAATATTGACTGCAATGGTGGTTTCTGCAAGCTGTAAAAAAGGATAACGGTACACAGGGCCTGGTAAAGTGGCATGGGCCGGATCAATTATAAAACTACGGTTAGCAGGAACGTGCAGATCCTTTACAGAAAATGAATATCCTGCAGTAGCGTTTAGTCCCAGGTATTTCCAATTTGATTGCAACTTTACCTCTTCCTTTTTAAAGATAAATGACTGCACTTGCCCTCCCGGTTCTATTATACAATTAGCAGTAAAATGAGTGGCATGGGGTGCGCCACTTGCGTAAGGCCACGATCCATTTATCTCAAACCCTCCTTCAACAATTTGTGCAGTGCCAGTAGCCTGACCGCTACCTGCAAGGCATACACCTGACTCACTAAATATTTCATTGGACAGTTCTTCATTAAAATAGCCGATAAACATTGCTGCACCTGCACATAGTGTTACCACCCAGCCAACGCTGCCATCGGCCCATGCAATACTTTCTTCCAGCCGCACTGCCTCCGGCAACGATAATGCAAGTCCGCCCCATTTTATTGGTACAAATAAATGAAACCATTTTTCGCGGTGAATTAATGCCAGTTGCTCCGTTGTTAATTTTCCCTGCTCCTCCGCTTTCATACAATGGTGGCGGATAGTGTTGATGATATCAGGAGACAAAAGCTGGTGTGGGTGCATGTGTTTCTTTTTTAATGTCCTTTCTCCATGAAAAATAGCCTTGTATAGCAATGATAAACAGAAATATAGTGAGCAATGCGTAAAGCGGAAGCGCCTTTTGAAACAAGAGCGGAATGGCAAACAGGTTTGAGATGTTTAATAAAATCCAGTTCTCTATTTTTCGCCGGGCCAGCAACCACATACCTGCCCATGCAGTAGAGCTAACCAGCGCATCCCACTGAGGCACAGTTGAGGGCGTAAAGTAGGTAAGCAGGAGATATAGAAGGAAATATCCGGCTACCACAATGGCAACTACGATCAGCCATTCTTTTTTTGTTGAGTAAGTAATTTTTACCGGCGGTAAATGCTTCTTTTTTATCCAATACCACCAACCGTAAAAACTCATTATTATGTAATAGAAGGTTAATAGACATTCTCCATACAATCCCGCCTGTAATAAAAGGTAAATGGAAATTGCACAGCCTGCGATGCCTGTTGGATACAGGGCAATTTTATTTGCCCGGGCAAGTAGAACTTCGATCACACCTAATATGAGACCAAGCCATTGCAGCCATCCGGTTTCTGCTAATTGTGCAGCAAGTAACTGCAGCCATTGATGTATATTCATTATTTTATGTTTTCCCTCCGCCGGCATTACCCGGATCAGGTGTATGAAAGCAGACAGCCAAAGCGGCTCTCTTTCATTGGGTATATTCTCAGCCTGTTGCAGGCACCCCTTTCTTGTTTGGTAAATGTAAAGTAAAACAAGGAACAGTTAACCTTCCGGCACACGACAGGTTGATGTGTCCGCAGAAGTGACGAAAAACGTAAAGAATGCGTAACCGCTTTTTAAATAGATTAAACAGTTGAAGCTGTAGCTAAGACCTGTTGGTGGCGGAAGGGACGGACAAAGTTCATACAAAACGCGGCAGTTGTACCTTAACCAGGAATTCAGTTGGATAGTATTTTTAAATCTCCTTATATTTAGTTTTAACTTGAAACTTTGATTACTGCCTACCAAAACCCAGAACAACTCGTAAGAGACCAAATTGACAAGATGCTACTATCATCGGGTTGGCAGGTGCAATCAAAAAATAAAATTGATCTTGCTGCCGGTACCTTTGACAGAGACACCCCCACTCTGAAGCGTTTGGATAAAACCGTGGCCAGGACTGGATATTTAAAAAACAGGCAGGACAAACCAAGTAAAGCACCGAACAGGTACAATGGCTGCGGATGATAAAGGATTACATAGCCAACTCGTTTCATGTAGACAGGGACGATTTCGAACCCGACCCTTTCAACAAGCAAGGCGGTCTCGGAAAAATGTGGCAGCTATTCGGCGAAGAAACGGATGCAGTTATTAGATTAAATAAAAGGCTGGTAGCATAAAGTAAGACGAAGAAGAATACTTATGAACCCAGCGGCATTGCTACTATGAAACGTCCGTTGCGTCGCACTCTTGTACTGGATAACATTATTCAACTTAGTGATTGTCAAAACAAACTAAAAAATGAAAGATAAGTTTAGTGAATATTACAAAATAAATGACGATGAGATACAGAAGCATTGGGAAAAAGATATCTTTTGTTTCGATGCCAACGTTCTACTAAACTTATATAGATATACACCTAAAACGAGAACTGCTTTTTTTGAACTATTAGAACAAATTCAAGACAGAATATGGATCACCTATCAGGCAGCGTTTGAATATCAAAAAAACAGGCTAATTGTTATAAATGCTCAAAAAGAAGCTTATAGCGAAATTCGTGATACGCTAATCAAGAAGAAAGGTGAAATAGAAGCAAAGCTTAATAGCTTTAAAAAACATCCATACTTACAAACAAGCGAATTAAAGAAACAGATTGATTCAGCGTTTCAATCGATAAGTAAAGATTTAAATAACCTTGAACAAAAACATCCAGACTATCTAATTAAAGATCCTGTTTGGGATCGTTTAACAGGTTTACTAAAGGGAAAAGTAGGTGATGACTTTTCGAAAGATGATCTTGAAAAAATATATAAAGATGGTAAGAAGAGGTATGATGAAAAAGTGCCACCTGGATTTATGGATGCTAAGGATAAACAAAATGAAGGTAATCGTTCTTTATACGGAGATATCATTGTTTGGAAACAGGTAATGGCAAAAGCAAAAGAAATCGATAGTTCAATTATTTTGATTACAGATGATCTTAAAGAAGATTGGTGGTATAAGTTTAAGGGTAAAACCATAAGCCCCAGGATTGAACTAATTAAAGAATTTCGAGAGGAGACCAATAAACGGGTTAATATTTACCAAGCTGACAGGTTTCTTGAAATGGCAAATAAAAATTTATCCCAACAAACAACTAAGGAGGCTATCCAAGAAGTAAGGGATGTTCGCTTAGCCGATGAACTCGATATTGAAAAGCAAATAAGAGATTTAGAAATGCTTCTGGAGGATAATGGAGATGAAAATTTTAAGGAAAACGCAAGACTAATTGTAAGCCGTGAAAAGAGCCCGTTCGAGAAAGCAATAGAGGATAGTATTGAAAGTAAAAAATAACAAAAATGAACGATTCGGAAAATCAAGTAGATGGGTCAAATGAGGAACAACCAAAAGACGCAAAAGAATGGTTTTCCAATTTAATTCAGGAAGATCAATATGTTGGGGACCTATACGCTACTAATTATGAGCAGGCGAAGGTCCTTGTGCATGACACTTATAGAGAGAAAGTTGGCGGCATCCCAAGTTTATGTTTTCTGATAGCTACTCGAATTAATGTAAACGAAGAAGTTGATTTTAAAAGGGAAGACTCTTCGATAATTCTATTAAGAGTAATGGACTCTACCCCTATTCCTCAAGATCGGGATGTGGAAAAGATTAGAGTAGAAACGGCTCAAAGGATTAGTGGCATTACTAGTAAAAATTGGGATCATACAGATTATATGGATGAAAAGACAAGATCTGTATTTGGTTTCGCGGGTATTGCCTGCCGTATCGTTGGAACTTTTTTCTTAGAACAGAATAGCAAAGGAATTTTAGAATTAAAATTTGGTACTGACCTTTCTAACTTTTATTCTAATATGGCTTTAAAGGTATTTAAGCCAAAAGGAGGGTCTTTAGGAATATTTGTGAATTACATTGATCCTAAAAGCCTTCAGGATCACAAGGATGAGTTTGGTAATGCAGAAGCTGTTAGATTAGGTGAAGTAAGATATGCCTCAACGTATCGTAAAGATCAGGGAATAGATGATGTTCCAACATACATTTATCCTGCAGATCTGCTGGCACAAAAGACAGCATTATTTGGGATGACTCGGACAGGTAAATCAAATACCACGAAAATTATAGCGAAGTCAGTTTTTGAGTTACGACATCCGAAGAACCCAACTGAAAATAAACCTCTCTTAATAGGTCAACTAATTTTTGATCCAAATGGAGAGTATGCAAACGAGAACACTCAAGATGCATCAAGCGGTAAAGGTAATCCTACTGCTTTGAAGAATATTTGGGAGGCAAGTTGTGAGAAAACGGATAGTAAAGAACGTCTTAAAGAAAGGAATGATAACCTTATCATCTACGGTCTTCATCCTCATTCCTCGGATTCAGAAGGGCAAGAAAGGGTTATAATGAAACTAAATTTTTATGACTACAAAATGCTAGAGAATGGAAAACCAATCGTTAACCTAGCACTTGAAGGGCAGGAAGCACAGTATTTTAAAAACTTTACTCAAGTAGAATTCCATACTCCGCTAAAGAGTGAATATGACACCGAGGAAGAGTTCTTTGAAGACCTAAAGCGATTTTATAGAAAGACACTTGCTTATTTTTCGCTGTTAAAGAAAGCTGGGCTTGAACCTCCGAAAGGATTTAAACCTAAAATGAAATTTGATCAAGCTAAATTTTTATTTAGCTCTGACCTAAGAACTACTATGAGTAAAGTTGATTTACCAAAAGACAAGAGAAAGGAAGGTATAATTAAAGCTGCAGCTGAAGTTTTAGGTAAAGAGGATGCAGCTTGGGACAGCTTACCTGCTGCATTTGAGGGGCTCTTTTATTTTCTTGAAACAGATGCAGGGGCAAAATATAACGTGGAATACATTAAACATTCGAAAACTGGTCAGTCTTTTGCAGATTCCGACTTTGAACGCATATTGGAAATGTTTAAGTATTCGAAGGGAGCAAATTTGATTGGAAGAATTAAAGAGCAGCATGACCCCAATTCTCAAGCTGATTATTCGGATGAAATATATCAGCACCTGTTGCAAGGTAAGCTTGTTATTGTGGATCAATCAAGCGGAAACGAAGAGCTTAATAAGGCTTCCGCAGCAAGAATTATGAGGCGGGTGTTTAAAGGAAATCAACAAGTTTTCAGAAAAGGTGAACGCCCTAAAGATATTTTAGTTTACATAGAGGAAGCTCATAATTTGTTGCCCAGCGGAAATGATAGTGACCTTACTGATATCTGGGTAAGAACTGCTAAGGAAGGATCAAAATACAAAATAGGTCTTGTGTATGCAACTCAAGAAGTTAGCAGTATTCAAAGAAATATCTTACGTAATACGGCTAATTGGTTTATTTCCCATCTAAACAATACTGATGAAACGAAGGAGCTCACAAAATATTACGATTTCATAGACTTCGAACCATCGATTAGGCGGGCTCAAGACCTACCGTTAGTACACAAGTAGAGATTATTTTTGCGGAAAAAAGAATGGATAATGA
>CAXUMK010000203.1:0-5096 GCA_964251885.1 uncultured Segetibacter sp.
AAACAAAGAAAAGAGTATTCCATGGGTTGGCGACAGAACCCCATTTTAAATATTGTGCATAAGTATTAGCTTTTACACCTGTATGCCGCATCAGATTGACAGACCTGTTATAATCAGTTTCAGAAAGGTTTCGGTTCATAGGCTGATGATTAACATCTGCAAGAAAACAGTATAAAAAACCTGCATTGGCATTGTAAGGATCACCCGGCTCGTCTGACTTTGCATGATGCACATGATGAGACAGCACATAAATTTCTTCAGGAATAGCTTTAATAGTAAGATTTTGTGTGATAAAACGCCAGAAGTTATTACGGAAACGGTAAGCTCTGTGTGTACAATACCGGTGATGCCAGATAGTTCCGTGCGTACCCATCAATATCATGCTGTAAACGAAAGCGGCAATGAACCTATATAATGTAAAATATTTAAAAATAAATAGCAAAAGAAATGGCAGCAGGCATACAACAGTAAACCAGCTAAAGAAAGGAAGCCAGTTTTTCCTGGTTTTAAAGATATTTAACCGGGAGAAAAACTCTTTGAAAATTTGACCTGGAGTTGGCTTAATTAAGTTTCCCTGGCTGTCTTTCCAGCCATACGATGGCTGTTCGAGAATGTAATCTAATAATGGCATCAATGATATTAATAGGTAAATAAAGTTTCAAGCTACAAAATTTTAGGTGAATGCAGCCCAATTATAGATTAATGTTATGCTATTTTGCTAAATACGTTTGTTTTACTAAGCTGGTTTTCGATTTATGTTTTTAACTCACACAAAAAAGACAATTAGCTATTTTTAAAACTTTTTAACTTCTTCTCTTTTTTTCCTTTTCTAAAAAATTTTTCTAACCGGGCGATTTTTTTTGCTTTATGTTCAGAGTTCGGTGATGTCAAAGTACTTGACTGTTGTACTTTTACTTCTTATGTATTAAAACTTTGCTCTTCTGCCGCCCACCTGTCTTTAAAAATTCAAATTATTTTTTTGGGTTAAATTCTCTTAGCAGTAAAGGTTTTTGTTAAAATAATTTAATCATTTAAATACTAAAAATAATGTTTAGGCGTTTACATTATTCCAATATTGCTAAACATCATTCAAAAAAACATGCAAACTTTTACTAAAGACAATTATACTCTGTTATTACGTTCTTCCCTTTGCCCTCATCCCCTTTTTAGCTAAACATGTCTCTGCTATATTTCAGAAGTTGGTCTGATAAAGCAAATACAAGATTCTTATTCTATAACTCTATAACAATGTAAATTCTTTGTGTTTTACACGAAGGATGGCACTTTTTATTACCTGCTTCACTTTAACCTGTTATGAAAATTAAAACTTTTACACACCTGCGTACTTTATCTGCAAGAATGAAACAAAGTTTTTTATTCTTTTTTTTATTTGTTCTGTCATTCACACATGTCGTTCATCTTTACGCTCAAAATAGTTCTCCTGCAATCATTACCTGCCCTGCAGACATAATTCAAAACAATGATCCAGGCACATGTACTACAAGGGTAAACTTTCCTAATGATACTTATAATGGCGACCCAAATATTACAGTGTCTTACAGCAAACCTTCAGGTGCACCATATCCTGTTGGTACTACCAGAGTTACAAAGCAACTGCTCGATCAAAATGGGGTTCCTGTTTCAAGCTGCAGTT
Source organism: uncultured Segetibacter sp. (assembly GCA_964251885.1). Taxonomy (GTDB): domain Bacteria; phylum Bacteroidota; class Bacteroidia; order Chitinophagales; family Chitinophagaceae; genus Segetibacter. The sequence continues at coordinate 1,655 of CAXUMK010000203.1, forward strand.
TTAATGTTATCGTACTCGACACAGAGGCTCCTGTCATTACAAATTGTCCAGGCAATCTTTCCGTTAATAATACAAAAGATTCGTGCGGCGCAATTGTCGTGTTTACACTTCCGGCTGTTTATGAAAGATGTACTTATCAACAAAAAACTTTTTATTATACCGGAACTGCAACAAAGTTTGTTGTACCTGCGGGTGTCACATCTATTGATGTGGACGTAACAGGAGCAGCCGGCGGACATACTTATTATAATGGTTCGGTTTATGGAAATCCTGGTTTAGGCGGTGAGACAGGCGGTACTATTGCCGTCACCCCGGGCCAGGTTCTAACTATAAATGTAGGAGGTGCAGGTCAGGATGCAAGTTCTGCTCATGCAGGTGCAGGCGGGTATAACGGCGGGGGAAATGGTGCCTATTCTGCAGATGATAATAATGTGATAACCTTCGCTGCCGGTGGCGGCGGGGGCGCATCTGACATTAGAACTGCAGGTGGTACTCTTGCCGACAGAATAATAGTTGCAGGGGGTGGCGGTGCATCAGGAATTACCGATGCAGGTGGAAATGGCGGAGACATAACCGGTCAAAATGGTTCTGGCGGAACTACTCCTGCTACAGGCGGAACGCAAACACAGGGTGGAACGGGAGGAAGCTATTCCAATGATTTTTACGCTGGTAACGGCGATTTTGGTATAGGTGGTAAGGGTGCCGACCAAACTCCGGGCGGCGGTGGTGGCGCAGGCTGGTACGGTGGTGGTGGTGGTTCATTCGGTTCGGGCGCCGGTGGAAGCAGCTTTGCTTATGCTGCTGCAACAAATGTATATCATGTACAGGGTGCCCATGACGGAAACGGTTCAATTACTTTATCATATAATCAGCCTGCAACATTAACACAAACTGCCGGTTTGTCTTCAGGCTCTTTATTTCCTGCAGGATTAACTACCAATACGTTTACCGCAACTGATGCTTCAGGAAATACATCCACCTGTACTTTTACTGTAAATGTTACAGATACCCAGTCACCTGCTATTACAGCGCCGGCAAATGTTTTAATATCTGTTGACAGCAACAGTTCATCAGCTACTCATGTGCCTTTAGGTACACCTGTTACTTCAGACAATTGCGGAATTGCCGGCGTAACCAATAATGCGCCTGCATCTTTTCCTGAAGGTACAACAACAGTGACTTATACAGTAACAGATACTCATGGAAATACTAATACTGCAACACAAACAGTAACTGTAACAGATAGTATATTACCTGTTATCAAAGCTCCTGCGAATATTACAGTATCGGCCGATAGCAGTAAATGTTCAGCTACTCATGTAGCGTTAGGTACGCCTGTTGCTTCGGATAATTCAGGAGTTGCCAGTGTATCCAATAATGCACCTGCATCTTTCCCCGTAGGTACAACAACAATAACTTACACAGTAAAAGATAATCACGGAAATTCTAACACTGCAACACAGACAATAACTGTCACCGATACTCAAAAACCAATTATCAAAGCGCCTGCAAATGTTTCTGTTTTTGCCGGTAACAATAGTTGTTCAGCTACTAATGTGGCTTTAGGCACACCCGTTACTTCAGACAATTGCGGAGTTGCCAGTGTAACTAATAATGCACCGGCTTCTTATGCTGCAGGTACAACAACTGTAACCTATACAGTAACAGATATTCATGGAAATTCTTCTACTGCAGTGCAAACAGTAACAGTTACAGATAATCAAAAGCCGGTTCTTGTTGCACCTGCAGCACAAACTTTTAAAACTACAGCAAGTACTTATATCATACCTGCCCTTGTAGCTACCGATAATTGCGGAATTGCATCAGTAACATACACAGTGAGCGGAGCAACTGCAAGAACAGGAACAGGTACCAATGCAAGCGGAAGCTTTAATCCGGGAACATCAGTTATAACCTATACAGTTACAGACGTTCATGGTAATGTACAAACCGGAACTACTACTGTAACGTTATCAGCTTCTACACTCAACGTAACTATTCCTGATGTGTATGCTGTTTCTCCGGGTGGACAACCAAATACACTATACATTGGTTATGGGCCTTTATATCTTTCATTAATGGCAATTGTTAGTGATGGAAAAAGTCCTTATACATACGCATGGACAATCACAGGTTATAAAAATGTGATTTACAACGCTCAAACCTTACCCGTATTCTTACCTGGCGAATATACGGTGACAGTAACGGATGCAAAAGGAGCTACAGCATCATTCAAAAAACAAGTGCTGATGGTAGATGTACGTTGCGGCAGTAAAAATGATCGCGTGGTTGTATGTGTACCTGCAAAAGGAAGTTCAAAAAAATCGACCGTTTGCGCAAATGCAGATGATGTGAAGTCTTTGCTGAAAAATGGCGGTTCTCTGGGACAGTGTACAACAACCACATCTGCTGCAAAAACATCTGCATCTGTAGCAGAAAGTGCTACTACATCCACTGAAAAAGCATCAGCAGCAGAAAGCAAGCTGGTGGTAGTTGACGAAACGAAGAAATTGAGTGTATATCCAAATCCAACCTCAGGGCAGTTCGACGTTCGGCTTAAGAATTTTAAAGCTTCTAAAGCAGATATTGAAGTACTCTCGCAGGACGGAAGGATTGTCCAAAGAAGAACAGTAGAATTAACAGGCGGTAACTATATTGCAGCATTTGATATAAGAAATCTTGCAGCAGGCATATACACCGTTAAAATAATAACGGGTGACGGAATACAAACTGAAAAAGTAATCTTACATCACTAACTTCCTAAAAAGAAAATATTACACCAATATTTAAACGGCCGTCTTGAAAGAAATTTTAAGACGGCCGTTTTTTGATTTTCAACAGTACTCTTCTTACATTTTGTAAAACCTATGGCTTTTTGACGCAAATCTCGAAATTGCTACTGCATTTTTCGTCCTAACCTACGGCATACAAACAAGAAAATTGGGTAACCTGCTGTAGTAGTTTTTTCTAACATCGTTGTGTCACTCCCTTGTACGGCAAATCTTTATTCAGCTTGTGCAATTTGTATTACCAACCATTGCATGTGCTATTTATATTGTTGCTGCTTGCCCGCGTACCGGTTTTGCTCCTGTGTATTTTTTGCAATATTACTAGGTGTTACAATTTGCCCGGTGAAGTATAAAAAGAATTATGGTTCCCTTTCCTGCAAAAATTTAATTAAATTTTTTTAATAAACCTTTTATGGACACTAAAAAAACATTTAATGACGTTTGATAAGGGATATAATCCTGTTGCAAGGATTATTGAATTTTAAAAACAATATTCCGATGTATTTAAACAATTACCTACCTAAGGTTATTTCTTGCTTATTTGTAAAACCGAGGCTACCTTTTTCACGGTTTTCAATTTTTTTAAAGCAATTGGTGAAAAACAAGCTACACCATTCAAATGCGTTTTCAAAAAAAGGCATTCTGCTTCGGTC
>CAXUMK010000203.1:5106-9852 GCA_964251885.1 uncultured Segetibacter sp.
ATTACAGGCGATATAATCTTAAACAATTACTAATGCTCTGTAAAAGATGTGGATTGACGATTGATCAAAGCGGTTATTTTTTCTTTTCATTGCTTTGTTTTCAACAATTTCCGGTTCTGCTCAAACAAATTATGCCTTAAGTTTCGACGGGGTTGATGATAATGTAACCCTCCCTAATGGAGTTTCAGCAACTTTTACATTAGAAGCAAGAATAAAAATGTCGTCTGCGAGTCTTACAGGGGCTGCTGCCTGGCAGGGTAGCCGTTTTTTTTCGGCTGATGTACCCACTGTTACAACCAATGATTATATTTTTTCTGTATTAAATAATAAGCTTGCTTTTGATGATGGCAGTTCGGGTACATTAACTACTACAGGAACAACTTCTATAACTGATGGTGTTTGGCACCATGTAGCAGTGGTAAGAACAGCGGGCAGTCCGGGAACGGTTAAATTATACGTAGATGGCGTATTGGATGGTACGGGAATAGCAGGGGCGGCTACTTTAACTGCAAATGCTACCCTTTATATAGGTGGTGATATATCTCATTCTTATAATGGTTATATGGATGAGGTAAGGGTTTGGAATTCTGCCCGTACTGCTGCACAGATAAATACTTATAAAAATAGCAGCCTGGTTGGTAATGAGGCCGGGCTTTATAAATACTTAAATTTGAATGAGGGTGTGGGCGGCACTGCAAACAATTTAGTCGCTGGCCAAACGGATGGTACGCTTGCAAATATGAATACTGCTGCTGCCACAAGTACTACCAGTGTTTCGGGGTGGGTATATGTAAACTGCCCCGGCTTATGGACAGGCGCCGTAAACACAAACTGGGCTACGGCAGGCAACTGGTGCGATGGAGTTGTACCAACATCATCTAAAGATGTAATTATACCTGCAACTGCCAGGCAACCTACCATTAGCAGCAGTGTAAATTGTAATAACCTTACTATAAATTCAGGGGCTACTGTTACAACCTCTGCAGCCGGCACTTTAAACATAGCCGGAAATATTATCAACAACGGTACTATGACAAATAGTGGTACTACCAATTTTAGCGGTACTACACAGCAAAGCTTTTTTGGGGTTACTTCTTTTAATAATGTTATACTAAACAATACAGCAGGTCTTTCTTTAGGGGCAGCTATTACTGTAAATGGTAATTTGACAATCATAGCCGGCGTTTTAAACACCAATAGTAATAATATAACCATTTTCGGCAACTGGATTAATAACGGAACTTTTACTTCTGGGACTGCTACGGTTACCTTCAACGGCACAACCGTTATGAGTGGAACCTCTGCTGTCAATACATTCAATAACCTCACAGTAGCAGCTTCGTCTTCAGTTACATCTTCAGCAGGTTTAACCGGTTTAGTAGTCAATGGAACATTGAGCACGGGTTCAGGAGCAATACTTGATTTAGGGACAACGACCGTTCTAAGCGGAACACTTAGCAGTATCAGCAACAGTGGAACCATTAGGACTTCTGTACTTACTGCTACGAGCGCCACACCCATTCCAACAGGAAAAACCTGGGGTGGAACGATAGAATATGCCTCTGCAACCGGAGCACAAACCACAATTAGCGGAAATTATAATAATTTTAAGTTAAGCAACACAAGCGGTACCAATACAGCCGCTGGTAATATAACAGTTGCAGGAGTACTTACTTTTAGCGGGGGAACCATTACTACCGGGGCAAATGCACTCTATCTAAGTTCTGCAGGAACTGTTTCGCGAACTGGTGGTTATGTAGTGGGTAACTTCCAAAAATATATACCAACAGGAGCTGTAAGCAAGACTTTTGAAGTAGGTGACGCAATCAATTATACACCTGTAACAGTCGCCTTTGCAAACGTTACAACTGCCGGAAATGTAACAGCAAGTGTTACAGCAACAGACCATCCCTACTTACCAGGTTCAGGTATAAGAGCGGATAAAAGTATAAACAGATACTTTACTTTAACCAACAGCAGTGTTGCATTTACAACCGCCACCGTTACTATGAATTGGGTATCAGCAGATGTGGATGCAGGCGCAGCAACTGCAAATTTTAAAGTTGGTAATTATAATGGCTCCACCTGGTCTTTCCCTTCGGTTGCTTCTCCTTTAGCAACATCAATACAGGCAACAGGAATAACTGCTTTTGGTGATTTTGCCGCAGGTGAATTAGGTGTAATAACAAAATACTACGTAAATGATAATTCAAACACAGGAAGCGTTTACACAACCGCAATTGGTAACGATGCCAATGCAGGTACACCATCTGCTCCTTTCTTAACCATAAATAGAGCCATTTCTGCAGCTAATGCAGGCGACACAGTTTATGTAGATGCAGGATCATACAGTGAACTGGTAAACACAAATAAAAAAATAACCTTACTTGGATCGAATGCTGCAATAAGCCCTAATACAGGAACACGGAATGCAGAAAGTATTTTGAATAATTCAACCGGAAATGCTATTAATGTAAGTACAATAAACCGGGTAGTTATCAAAGGATTTAAGATGACTGGAAATTCGGGTAACTCAGTAATAAGCAATACTTCAAACAATAAGGTTACACTCGAAAAAAACTTCTTCGATGCTACTCCCGGACCAAATTTTATAAGCTCAGACTCATTATTGGTAACAGATAACAGGTTCAATAATCTTGGTGCAGGCGAGGGATTTTTTATAGCAGGTACCTACAATGGTACTACAGGTACCTATATTGAGGCGTACAACAATACCTGGATAAACAGCTCTTCATCGGGTATGAATATAGGTAATGCCAAAGGAGATATTTATAACAACACCTTCAACGCGGTTACTGCTTATGCTATATTGGTTGCCAGCTACAGCAGCCTCAACATTACCCGCAACACTTTCACCGGTATCATCAATCCCGATTTAACTGTAAATACATACGGCTCAGGCGTACGTTTTTACACTCCCACTGCCGGTATGGTTACCAATGTAACTAATAACTATTTCACTAATAATTATGTAGGTGTAGCGGTTCGTGCAACCGGTGGAGACCTTACCGGAACAACTATTTCTGTAACTAACAACTCTTTTTCAGGTAATACGTTTGCTAATATCAATCATGCTGGCACAGGAGCATTAAACGCAACCTGCAACTGGTATAACACTACCAACGTAGCTACAATCAATGCATCTGTGATGGGCAATGTACTATATTGTACATTTTTAAACAACGGTACAGATAATGATGCAGTTACTCCTGGTTTCCAGCCTATACCAAATAGTTGTACTGCTCTGTCGGCAACTATTAGTTATACCGGTACTCCTTATTGTTCAAATGCAGGAACTGCCACTGTAACATTTACAGGAAATGCAGGAGGAACTTACAGTTCAACTGCGGGATTAGTGATTAATTCAGGTACAGGAGATATAACTTTAGCAACCAGCACAGCAGGCACTTATACAGTTACTTATACGATTCCGGCTTCAGGGGGTTGTTCTCAATTGCAAACTACAACAAGTGTTACTATCACTGCTCCCGGCCTTTGGACAGGCGCTGTCAGTACTGCATGGAGCCTTGCAGCTAACTGGCAATGCAATATACTACCTACAAGTACAACCAATGTGACAATTCCTTCGGGGTTGCTGAATTATCCAACTATCAGCAGCGGAACGGCTGCAGTTAATAACCTTACTTTACAATCAGGAGCAACGATCACAAACAATGCAACTTTGCAAATAGCAGGTACAGCTACAACTGCAGGCGGAAAAATTACCGCAACTGCCGGTAAAGTAGAGTTCAATGGTACTGTCGCTCAAACTGTTCCGGCAAATCTTTTCTCTTCAAATACTGTCAAAGACCTTATTATCACCAATGCGGCAGGTGTAACTCTCGCAGGTGCGGTTAGAGTAACCGGTACAGTAGATTTTGGTAATGTAAATAACAGTGTCTTATACAGCAACGGTTATCTTACCCTTGTTTCCACCTCTACTAATTCTGCTGATTTACTTGATGTTACTAATGACGGTGTAAATACAGGCAATACTATAAGTGGAAATGTAACCGTAGAAAGATATATACAGGGCAAAAGAGCCTACCGGTTTTTAACTGCCCCGGTAAACACTGTAACCAGTTACAAAGCAAACTGGATGGAAGGTGTAAACAATACGGCAATTGGCACCAATATCAATCCTGTTCCTAATTATGGTACACACATAACAGGGGCAGGAGGAAGCGCTAATGGTTTTGATGTTACCAATACCAACAATCCATCGATGTATACATTTAACCCGGGTAGTCAAACCTGGACATCTGTACCAAATACGAATGGTTTGTTTTCTGCAGGAACAGGATACCGTATCCTGGTAAGAGGCAGCAGATCTGTAAACCTTTTAGATAATTATGCAGTACCGTCGGTAACTACCCTTCGGGCTACAGGTACATTGGTTACAGGACCTGTAACTTTTGCAGCTACCGGAGGTGGAGGTACAGCAGGTACGCCGGCGCTTTCAACAGTAACAGGTGCATACAGCTTTATCGCCAACCCTTATGCGAGCAGTGTGGATTGGATAAAATTGTATAGCACTTCAACTGATCTTTCACCTACCATGTATATTTTTGATCCTACTATTAGTGGCAGTAACGGAAGAGGCGGATATGTTGCTTATAATGGAGTACTGAAAGTAAAAAGTATCCTCAGTTCATTAATATCGAATGATCTTCAGTCGGGGCAGGCAATCTTTGTGCAATCTACCGGACCACATCCTTCAATTAC
>CAXUMK010000203.1:9880-10432 GCA_964251885.1 uncultured Segetibacter sp.
TTCAGAACAGCTAATGATGCTCCTCATTTGAATATAGAGCTGTTATTGCCTGACCAGGTAAACGGTACAGGTTCTGCTGACGGTACAGCGGTTTATTTTTCTGATGATTACAGCAATTCAATAAGTAATGAGGACTCTTATAAGTTCACTAACCAGGATGAGAATATAGCTGTCTTAAGAAATGGCACAGCATTAAGCATAGAAGGAAGAAAACCGGTTATGGAGTCAGATTCTATTCCGCTGAAAATGTGGCAGCTCACGCAGAAAAACTATACTTTTAAGATTCTGTTAGAAAACTTTTCTGATAATATAGAGGCATATCTCGAAGATAAATTCCTTCATACATCTACACCTCTTGCAAATGGTGAAACTTTGGTTCCATTCGCCATTACTTCCGATGCTGCATCTAATGCCACTGACCGTTTTAAAATAGTATTTGAATCTTATGCTACCCTTCCTGTAAAGCTTACAAACATAAAAGCTTACGAAAAAAACAAAGGAGTACAGATAGAATGGACTGCAGAGACAGAAAGCAACATGGAAAGCTACGAA
>CAXUMK010000204.1:0-4581 GCA_964251885.1 uncultured Segetibacter sp.
TTCTTCCTAAGTGTTTTTCTATATATTTTGAGAATAGTTCGGTGTCTGCTAAAATTTCTTCTGTCAGTTCAGTATTTGCACTGGTAAAGTCAAGCTGCAATAACTTATCCTTCTTTGCATCAAATGGAACGACAGAATGAAACTCAGAAGCGTGTTTTTGTAACAGACTATATAACGGAGTTAGCAACATTTGGATTGATTAGCTGATTAAAAAATTGCATTTCAGCAGTAACAACTTTCGTCATTGCGAGGCACGAAGCAATCTCCAGCACAATCAGGTTGACAGTTGGCTGGGGATTGCTTTGCCAAGCTGCGCAAGGCTCGCAATGACGGCTCCAAGTTTTCAGCACACAATGACAAGGAATAGTCGTGAAAACTTAAATAACCACATTAATCATTTTCCCTTTTACAAATATGATTTTTTTAGGCGCTTTGCCTTCAAGCCATTTTTGTACGACTTCGTTGGCAATAACAATTTGCTCAACTTCGGGTTGGGATGCATCTAATGAAATGTTGATGTTGGTTCTATGTCTTCCGTTGATGCTGATTGGGTATTCTTTGCTGCTTTCGACAAGATACTTTTCTTCGAATGTTGGGAAAGTAGCATCTAATACAGAAACCTCACCCCGACCCTCTCCAAGGGAGAGGGAGGAGTTAAGAAGTTGCTGGTACAACTCTTCGGCGATGTGTGGTGCATACGGAGTTAGCAAAATCAGCAAAGGTTGAAGTATTTCTTTTTTATGGCACTTCAAGTCATTCAGTTCATTTACACAAACCATAAAAGCGCTTACGGCAGTATTGAAGCTAAAACGTTCTGTATCTTCTTCAATTTTCTTAATGGTTTTATGAAGCACTTTAAGTTCGGCAGGTGTTGCAGCATCGTTGGTTACAATCCATCCTTTTACTTCATCAACAAACAATCTCCAAAACTTGCGTAAGAAACGGTGAACGCCTTCAATTCCTTTTGTATCCCACGGTTTGCTTTGCTCGACAGGGCCGAGGAACATTTCGTACATGCGGAAAGTGTCAGCACCATAACGTTCTACAATTTCGTCGGGGTTGACGACATTGTATTTGGATTTTGACATTTTTTCGGTTTCTACTCCGCAAATGTATTTGCCGGTTTCGGTCTCACCCTCGACCTTTATGCTCTCCTGTTTTATCTTCAAAGAAGTAGGATAGTTTATACTACCGTCTTCGCAAATAAATATTGCATTAATATATTCGGGTTTCCATTTTCTAAAGGCTTCCATGTCTAATTCAACACCATTAACATCTTTTACATCAACGCGTAAATCATCCATTGTTAAACCAACTGGTGCTAAATTTTTTATTGTAGAAAGGTTGCTTATTGCTTTATTTATTGGTATTAGAGCCTCATTTCTTTCAAGATTTAATGTTCTTAAATCAAATAGCATTTTAGCTATTTGATTTGAAATGAAAAATGTAAATCCAGTATAGTTTTCCAAGCCATCATAACAAGTTATATGAAATCTATACACGAACCTACTACTCCCCTGTATCATCCCTTGATTAACCAACTTCTTATAAGGTTCATCAAAACCAATATATCCCAAGTCAAGTAAAACTTTGGTCCATAAACGGCTGTACAACAAGTGACCAACCGCATGCTCGGTTCCACCGATGTATAGGTCCACCTGGTTCCAGTAGTCGGTTGCTTTTCTGTCTGCAAATACCAAGTCATTGTGCGGATCCATGTAGCGGAGGAAGTACCAGGATGAGCCGGCATAACCGGGCATCGTGTTCGTTTCACGCGTTCCGCCTCCGGGAGCTATTGTCCAATCGGCGAGGTTGGCTAATGGGCCTTCACCTTCCAATCCGGCGCTGTAAGTATCTACATAAGGCAATTCTACCGGCAACTGACCTTCGTCTAACGCAAATGCAACTCCACCTTTATACACAATTGGAAACGGCTCGCCCCAATAACGCTGGCGGCTGAAACCGGCATCACGCATCCGGTAGTTCACCTGTCTTTTTCCAATGCCCAATTCCTCCAGTTCATCAATCACTACGCTGATCGCATCCCGCATCACCATTCCATTCAGAAAGTCTGAGTTTTGCAAAACAGCATCTTTGGTTGGATTAGCTTCTTCGCCATTATAAGCATCCCCAATAATATTTGTGATGGGAATATTGAAGTGTTTTGCAAAAGCAAAGTCACGCTGGTCACCACACGGAACAGCCATGATTGCCCCGGTTCCATAACCGGCTAAAACATATTCAGAGATCCAGATCGGAATTTCACGACCATTAAAAGGATTGATTGCATAAGCACCAGTAAAAGCACCAGTGATCGATTTTACCTCAGCCATCCGTTCTCTTTCGCTGCGGCTTTTTACGTAGGTGAGGTAGTTGGAGATTTCTTGTTTTTGTTCTGCTTTTGTAATGCGGCTTACTATTTCATGTTCGGGTGCCACCACCATAAAATCTACCCCAAAAATTGTATCTGGTCTTGTTGTATACACGTTAATGACCTCACCCAAACCCTCTCCAAGGAAGAGGGCTTTAGAAGCTTCGCTTCCTTTAGAATCGTTTAGGGTTTCAGCAATCTTTTTTAAAACTAACTGGGTTTGTTGAATTACTTCGTCGTTGGTAACACGTACAATGTTGTAATCATGCTCGTTTAGCCATTTGCTTCTTGAAATATCAAATTGCTTTTGTTCCCCGTCATCATGATATCCTCCATCTACCTCAACAATCAGCTTTCTTTCAATACAAACAAAATCAGGAATATAACCCGCAACAGGATGTTGTCTTCTGAATTTATACCCTTTCAACTTTCGGTTACGAAGATGTTGCCACAGAATATCCTCTGCCTCTGTTGATTCTTTACGATGCTGTTTTGCATAATTAGTAGTGGCTTTCCACTGCTCAAAGGTGTTGGTCATATATCTCGGCGTCTGTGAAGCAGACATCTCTGTCCCCCTCTCCTTTGGAGAGGGGTTAGGGGTGAGGTCTTTAACAGCAAACTTTATCTCCGCTCCTTGTGATTTCCCAATCCAGTTCCTTTGCATCTCCTTCATCGAATCGCTAAAATCTACCTGCTCGAGGCCATGCAATAGACGGTCGGCATATTCTGTTATGCGCAGATACCATTGACGCATTTTTTTCTTTACTACCGGGTGTCCACCACGTTCACTTACGCCATTCACCACTTCATCATTAGCGAGAACAGTTCCAAGGGCTTCGCACCAGTTTACTTCGCCAAAGGCGGAGAAGGCAAGACGGTAATCCATCAAAATTTCCTGCTGTCTTTGGTTGTCGAAGCCCTTCCAATCTTCTGCTGAAAATTGTAGTGTTTTGTCACCCGGGCATTCGTGGTTTTCGTTTCCTTCAGTTTCAAAAATTTCTTTCAACACATCTATGCGTTCGGCTTTCCCGCTTTTACGGCTAAACCAACTATCAAACAACTGCAGAAAGATCCATTGTGTCCACTTATAATATTGGGGGTCACTGGTTCTTACCTCGCGGCTCCAGTCGTAGCAAAAGCCGATGTTGTCTAACTGCTCTTTGTAACGTGCAATATTTTTTTCGGTAGTCACTGCAGGATGTTGTCCTGTCTCCAACGCATATTGTTCGGCTGGTAACCCGAAGCTGTCAAAGCCCATCGGATGCAAAACGTTGTATCCTTTGAGTCTTTTAAACCGGGCGTAGATGTCGCTGGCGATGTATCCCAGCGGGTGTCCCACATGCAGGCCTGCTCCGCTGGGGTAGGGGAACATATCGAGCACATAAAATTTGGGCTTGTCGCTTTCATTGCTCACTTTGTAAGCGCCGCTTTCGCGCCATTGCTGCTGCCACTTTTTCTCTATTTCTCTAAAGTTGTATTCCATATTACCTCACCCTCGTTCCCTCTCCTTAAAAGGGAGAGGGAGGCCGGGCATTTTAGTTTTAATTGTTCTTTTGTTTTTTACAATTTGGGCTGTTGTTATTATCGGGCTTTAACCTCACCCTCGATCCCTCTCCTTGAGGGAGAGGGAGGCCAGGCTTTTGCTTATTGATGGGTCTTTTGCTTTTTACAATTTGGGCTGTTGTTCATTATTAGGCTTTAACCTCACCCTCGTTCCCTCTCCTTAAGTGAGAGGGAGGCCGGGCATTTGTTTTTACTGAGTCTTTTGTTTTTTACAATTTGTGTAGTTGTTCATTAGTCTTCTTTCTGTGTTTGCATTTATTTAGCCGGCATTATCACTCTTTTCATCTTTTGTTGTGTCACTCACTTTTACTGCATCTATTTATTGGGCAATTGTCTGAACTGGGATTTATGAGATTTTTGGGATGGGTGGGATGTTGATTTTTTCAATAGGTTTGTCAAGTACAAACCAGTATTGACAAATGAGTATTTAAAAGGTTTCATTCTGACTATTCTTAAATAGAGGTTCAGGAGTTACCTTAAACATCTCGGTCAACTTATCCCATCATTCCCAAACATCCCACTATCCCGGTTCAGACAATATCTAAAAGTACAAGAGTGCGACGCAACGGATGCTTAATTCGTTATTCATAAGCCGGCTACCAAAAAACACTAACACTTTTTTAACTGCTTTGATGCAGCAAGTACGT
>CAXUMK010000204.1:4591-10405 GCA_964251885.1 uncultured Segetibacter sp.
CTGCATTAATAAAAACAGTTAAGGGTAGCAAAAGTAAGGTTTAGACCTCAATCCACTACATTTGCAACCGTACTAAACTCAAATAACCAACATGGCGCAATTCGGGAAAGCATCGAGCAAACGCAGTAAGCCAAGCTATATTTACAGTATTGTGGGCGTGGCGCTCGTACTTTTAATAATGGGGATATTAGGTTGGATATTTCTGAATTTTAAATCTGCAGGCTCTTCGTTTAAAGAAGACATTCGCATCAGCGCTTACCTGCGCACGATGAACAAGGATACAATCAGCCAGATACAGCGGTACATTTCGGCGCAGCCTTATGCTAAAAATGTGCAGTACATAAACAAAGAGGCTGCAAAAACCATCTGGAGCAAAGAGGGAAATAATGAAGACTGGGCAAAGATTCTCGATTATAATCCTTTGCCTGAGAGCATCGATTTTTATGCTAAATCAGACTATGTAAACCAGGACAGTCTGAACAAAATTTCTGCTGACATTACACGAAGATTTGGAACTTACATTAACGAACTTCAATACCCTAAACTATTGGTGAACAATCTGAACGAGCGGTCGGGCAGGCTGGGATTGATATTTATTGTGGTGGCTGCTGTGCTTTGCACTATTGTGATCGTAAGTATTGACAATACGATCAGGCTGGCAATGTTCAGCAATCGTTTTTTGATCAAGACTATGCAAATGGTTGGGGCAACCCGTGGTTTTATAGCACGTCCAATGGACCTGCGGGCGATACTAAACGGCCTTATCAGTTCGGCGATAGCGATAGTGCTATTGCTGGTGCTGATACAATGGGCAGAGAGGCAGTTTCCGCAGTTAAGCATGATAAGAGACACAAGACTTACCCTCATCCTGTTGGGAGGTATGATAGTGATAGGGGTCGGTATCTCGCTGTTCAGCACACATCGAAGTGTGATTAAGTATTTGAAGATGAGTTTAGATGATTTGTATTGACCTCACCCTCGGTCCCTCTCCTACAGGAGAAGGAGGCCGGACAATTGTTCGGCTCTTAGGCTTTAGCACTAACAATTGAGAAGTTTAAATTTTGATGATCAGTTGGTTGTGCCTCACTGCTGACCACTGACTGCTGACCACTGACTACTGACTACTGACTACTCACCACTGACAACTCACGTCTTTAACTTTTCACTCACCATTCACAACTCACCATTGACTAATTTATATTACTTTGCATCTCTAAAAATATCATCATGGCAGAAAAGAAAGTGTATACTTCGCATGCTTCGACCATAAAAACCACGGCTGCATCTACTACGGTTAAACAAAAAGCAAGGCTGCCTTTGTTTGAAAAAGACAATTATACATGGATGATAATCGGGGCTGTTGTAGTGGCTCTTGGTATGTTGTTGATGTCGGGAGGGAAAAACCCTGACCCGAATCAATTTGATACCAAGCTTGTGTACAGTTTTACACGTATCACCATTGCACCTATTTTGATTTTAGCCGGATTGATGATAGAGATATATGCCATCTTTAAAAGACCAAAAGTGCAGCAACAAACTTCATTATAAGAAACAGGGCGATGAAAAACATCGCCTTTTTTCATTCACTTATCTACATTTACAACATTCCTTAGAAACCAACCACACATGACCCTCATTCAAAGCATCATTATTGCCATTGTAGAAGGAATAACCGAGTTTCTGCCCATTTCATCTACCGGGCACATGATCATAACAGAAAGGTTATTAATGCTGCCTAAAGATGACGTCTTTATCAAGCTTTTTACCATAGCCATTCAATTGGGAGCAATACTAAGTGTAGTTGTTTTATACTGGAAAAAATTCTTCGACTTTTCGAGATGGCAGTTTTATTTGAAACTTGTTGTAGCGGTTATTCCGGCTTTGGGTATCGGGTTTTTGCTTGCTGATAAAATTGACAAATTACTTGACAGCCCAACCACTGTTGCTATAACTTTATTAGCCGGCGGTTTTGTTTTGTTAGTTGTTGATAAAGTATTTGACAAACCTGTAATAGATAGGGAAAGAAACATCACTTATGGCAAAGGTTTTATCATAGGCTTATGGCAGTGTATTGCCATGATACCCGGAGTGAGCCGCAGTGCCGCCACCATCATTGGAGGAATGCAGCAGAAACTTACCCGCAGACTGGCTGCAGAATTTTCGTTTTTCTTAGCCGTGCCTACGATGGCTGCTGCGACCGGTTATAAACTTCTCAAAACGTATAAAGAGCATCCAGAGGTTTTAAAAGACAAGCATAATCTTACTATGCTGGGCGTAGGCAATCTGGTAGCATTTCTTGTAGCATTGCTTGCTATCCGCTTTTTTATTACCTATCTGCAGCGATACGGTTTCAAACTGTTTGGCTGGTATCGTATAATTGTTGGGGCGGCTTTGCTTGCGCTGATTTTTTTGGGGTATTTGAAGTAGGGATTTTAAAAGTTAGAAAAAAATTATAATCCAGGAATTATGAGTTAATTTAGATTACAAAAAAAGTGGTTATGGTAAAGCATGAATTTGATTTTTTCTTAACGACTGTTTGTCTTGAGGATGAAACAACAGGTGATGTAACTGCATTTTTTGCCCAATTCCCAGAGGCAAGTGCACAAGGAAAGGACGAAAATGAAGCTAAACAACTTCTATACGAAATTTTTCCTGTTATGCTCGAAGATAAAGGTGAGGAGTTTATTAAAACATTTAAAAATCCGCACATAAAATCAATAGACAAGCAAAGGGTTTTTGCATGAAATTGAATAACTTTCTGAAACGTCTGATTGCCAACAAATGTTCCACTGAACCAATTGAGGGTAAAAACTTAACGGGAATAGGCGTAAAAATAATAAATAATGTTACTGGAGCCAGATACTATCTCCATATCATTCCCGGCAGGGATATTAGTGAAACTACTATTATCGATGCATGTACTAAATTAGGTATCGACCCCACAATATTTAAGTAACTCTACCCATACTTTTTTTAAATTGAAGTATAAGACTGCACGCGCTTGTTTTACCAATCTTATTTGATTAACTTATCTTCAATTCATAAAATCTTTTTATGCTGACTGCTTCAAAAAAAGTGATTAGTGGCTGGGCAATGTATGACTGGGCAAACAGCGCATATAATCTTGTTATTACCACGACCATTTTTCCGGCTTATTATGACGCCATTACAACCACAAAAAACGGAAATCTGGTTAGCCATAAATTGCAATTTTTAGGAACAGAATTTGAAAGCGCCTCACTATACAATTATGCTCTTGCTACTGCCTATTTTGTAATTGCTATTATATCACCCATTCTTTCTTCTATTGCAGATTATAAAGGAAATAAAAAACGTTTCATGCAATTCTTTTGTTACCTGGGCGGCCTTTCCTGCTGTGGTTTGTACTGGTTTACCAAAGAAACACTTTCTGTGGGCATTCTTTTTTGCATACTTGCTGCAATCGGCTATTGCGGAAGCCTTGTTTTTTACAATTCATACTTACCTGAAATTGCTGCCGACGAAGACCAGGACAAAGTGAGCGCCAAAGGATTTGCTTATGGTTATATCGGCAGCGTTTTACTGCAGTTGATTTGCTTTGCATTTGTTTTAAAGCCGGAATTTTTTGGAATAAAAGACAGTTCATTTGCGCCCCGTTTATCCTTTTTGCTTGTAGGGCTTTGGTGGATGGGCTTTGCACAAATACCTTTTGCCCGCTTGCCAAAAGGCACCGCAGCATTGCAAAACAAGGCCAACAATATTTTTACAAACGGGTTTAAAGAATTGAGCAAAGTCTGGAACCAGGTCAAAAGAATGCCGGTGCTAAAGACATACCTGTTGTCGTTTTTCTTTTACAGCATGGGGGTTCAAACGGTTATGCTTGCCGCTACTTTATTTGCCAGCCAGGTCATTGGTTTGCCCACTCCCAAATTGATTATTTCCCTTTTAATTATACAAATTGTTGCCATTGCCGGCGCTTATATTATGGCGAAGCTTTCGCAGCGTTTTGGCAATTTCCAGGTACTGATGCTGGTTGTGCTGATCTGGATTGCCATTTGTATCGGCGCTTATTTTATTACAACTGAAATTCAGTTTTATATGATTGCAGTTTCAGTGGGATTGGTGATGGGAGGAATACAATCTCTAAGCCGCTCAACCTATGGTAAGATTATGCCCGAAACCCACGACACCGCATCATTTTTCAGCTTTTATGATGTTACAGAGAAAATAGCCATTGTGATTGGTATGTTCAGCTTTGGGCTGGTACAGCAAATTACCGGCAACATGCGTAATTCTGTACTGGCTTTAATCGTCTTTTTTATAGCTGGCTTCATTTGCTTATTCATGACTTTGAAAAAAGAAAAACAAGTACAGGCAATAAACTTAGCAAGATGAAATTGTATTCTATTAACGCAGGTCTTTTTAAATTAGACGGAGGTGCTATGTTTGGCGTGGTTCCCAAAAGTATCTGGAACAAACTGAACCCTGCCGATGAAAACAATATGTGTACCTGGGCTTTAAGATGTTTACTCATTGAAACCGGAGACAAACGAATTTTAGTGGATACAGGCATGGGTGATAAACAGGATGCAAAATTTTTCAGTCACTACTACATACATGGAGGTGATACACTTGAAAGTTCGTTGGCAAGACATGGCTTTACAAAAGATGACATTACAGATGTCTTTCACACCCATCTGCACTTTGACCACTGCGGCGGAACGATTGTAAGAGAAGAGGATAAACTCGTACCTGCTTTCAAAAACGCAATCCTATGGAGCAACGAGCAACACTGGAAATGGGCAACACAACCAAATGAAAGGGAAAAAGCATCTTTCCTGAAAGAAAACATTTTACCGATGCACGAAAGTGGCCGGTTACAATTTGCAGAAGTAAAGAACGGTATATCGCTGTTTGATGAAAACATAACGCTGAAATTTGCTTACGGTCATACCGACGCAATGATGCTTCCGGTTATTCGATACAAAGAAAGAACGGTTGTTTTTATGGCAGACCTCTTACCTTCCGCTGCGCACCTGCCTTTGCCTTATGTAATGAGTTACGATATGTTTCCAATGAAAACATTAAGCGAAAAGAAAGCCTTTTTGCAGGAGGCATTAGAGAAGGATTATGTATTATTCTTCGAGCATGATGCAACTACAGAATGCTGCACAATTCAAATGACAGACAAAGGAATAAGGGTAAAAGAAATTTTTCGGTTGGAAGAGTTGTAATCAGCCTCCTAAATCTCCGAAGGGGGACCTGAAAAACACGCATGAAGTTTTTAGCTTCCTTTAGAGCGGGGGGTCAATTTATTTCCTTCCCTATTCTCTCATCACCAGCCTTAATCAGTTCGCATGCATATTTTACTTTGTCCTCAAAATCGGGTAAATCCTCGCTTATAAAAATCCAGGTAAATGGAGCGCCGTCTATATCATAATCTATATTCGAAGTATGCACTTCGCTTTGCAGGGCTTCATAAAATGCTGGTTTGGTGGCTACAAAAACGCCGTTCAATTCCGGCTGCGTATCCCGCTCACGTAAAAGCAGAATTAATTTATTCTTCACAAACAAAGCATAGCAACCTAACATCTTTCTTATTGCAGGCCTTACAGGATATAAGAATCTCAAGACAAAATCATGAGGAACTTTATAATTCATTTTGCACTTTCATTTGTTGATAGTACAAATGTGCTGTTTTTACTTCAGGTAATTCTACTTCGCGTGTTTAGTATTTGTAGTTTTTTGGGTAACCGTCAGTTGTACTTTGTGCAACTCCTGTTGCGTCGCACACTGCAACACCCGTAACTCGATTGACCGTTGCAGTCCCGCCTT
>CAXUMK010000205.1:0-5087 GCA_964251885.1 uncultured Segetibacter sp.
CCATGGTAAAAACATGCAAACAACCAAATAAAGATGTGTCCACACGGTAGCACTTGTACCTCAGGTTCATTGTCAGCTTCAGTCTTGCATTCCGCGGTTCTTGACTATTTTTAGGCAGCTTGTCAAAAATCCAAAATTGTAAAACAATTAATGAACGACGATCATGAAATACATCTTTTGTATAGGCCTTTCGGTTTTTCTGTCATTTATTTCTGTGCATGCTGCTGCACAAAAAAAACAGGGGTTGGCAAAAGCCGATCAAAAAAAATACAAGAACATTATTTTTATTTTGACTGATGACCACCGTTATGATTTTATGGGTTTTACAGGTCGGGTTCCCTGGTTAAAGACTCCAAACCTGGATCTGCTTGCTGCCAAAGGCGCTTACTTCAAAAATGCTTTTGTTACTACCTCATTGTGCTCACCGAGCCGCGCATCCATCCTTACAGGCATGTATTCACATGTTCATACCGTAGTGGATAATGTCGCGCCTATGCCATCCAACCTGGTGTTCTTTCCGCAATACCTGCAAAAAGCAGGTTATCAAACATCTTTTTTTGGTAAATGGCACATGGGTAATGAAACTGACAAGCCTCAGAAAGGCTTTAACCATTGGGAAAGCTTCCCCGGGCAAGGAATATATTACAACCCCACTTTAAACATTGACGGAAAAGAATTCACCTACAAAGACTCCACTTACATTACAGACCTGTTAACAGAACATGCTATTAACTGGATGAAGCAAAGGGATACAAGTAAACCGTTTTTCCTGTACTTATCACATAAAGCAGTGCATGCTGAGTTTCTGCCCGCAAAACGACACAAGGGTATGTATGCCAACCAGAAATATCCTTTACCTTCTACCTACTATCAGACATTGGGAGATGATTACAAAAAACTCGGCTGGCCCGAATGGGTAAAACAACAACGCTATAGCTGGCATGGCGTTGATTATATGTACCACACACATCAATCAATAGATGAAATGGTACAAACCTATTGCGAAACCTTAATGGGTGTAGATGAAAGCATCGGGTCTGTGCTTGCTTACCTTAAACAAGCCGGAATTGAAGACAATACCCTTATCATTTATATGGGTGATAACGGCTTTGCATGGGGTGAGCATGGTTTAATAGATAAAAGGCAGTTTTATGAGGAATCAGTAAAAGTGCCTTTCCTGGCTTATTGTCCTGGTTTATTTAAAGGTGGTCAGACAATTTTTAAAATGGTACAAAATATCGACGTCGCGCCTACCATTATGGATTATGCAGGATTAAAGAAACCTGATTATATGCCCGGCCGTTCTATTTTGCCTTTGTTGAAAGGGGATTCTGTACAATGGCGCGACAGGATTTTTTACGAATACTACTGGGAATATGATTTTCCGATGACACCCAATATATTTGGTGTACGTACTAACCAGTATAAATATATAAGATACCAGGGCATTTGGGATACCAATGAATTGTATGATATAAAAAATGACCCCGGGGAAACAGTGAACCTGATACAGGATCCTAAATATGCTACCATAGTACAGCAGTTAGCAAATGATCTGTTTGACTGGCTTGAAAGTACCAATGGCTTGAGCATACCATTAAAAAGAACAGTAAAAAATCCATCTGGCGATTACCGGCACCCAAAGCAATATTAAACTTCAGGATATGAAATGCGATTCCACCTTTGCAGATGTTCTTCACCTGCAAATATCGCTGAGCAAAAGCTGTTGGTGAAGAACACAAACAGCGGCTTAAAAAACTTGATACTAAAAATGATTTGCTTAAAAATGATTTGCAAAAAATGTTAGCGTAAAAGTAAATGCATTTAATAAAAGCTTCGTCTTTCTAGGGTCTCCTTACCTAGCATTATGCGTCAGGTAAGGAGACCCCGGTATTTTACTGGCACATGAAAACGATATTTAGTATCTTGTATTTATGTCCACCAGAACCACAGATAGCAGCGAGGCTGCCCTTCATCATATCACCTTCTTCGTCCTGCTGGGGTCTCCTTACTTAGCCTTGTGCGTCAGGCTAAGGACCTCCGGAATGTGTACAGCGCAGGGTCTCATGCTAACAAACATTGCTTTACTATGAATACCCCGCTTCGACATAATAATTCTGCAGGTCGGCATGAAAAATTAGCTTACATTGTTGACTTAGATAAAGATGTTGATGATGGATTAATTTATGGAGTGGGTAATGCTACAGTACAGCCGCAACCTGAAACTTGGTCCCAAACATATAGAGGTGTTACAACCACTTATAATGTGAGAATAACTGGTCTTTATACTGAAGTTTTTACTCCTCTTCCATCTGAAACTGTCGAAATTTCCTTTAATTTTTGGCTAACTGTAATAACAACACAAACACGAGGAACGAAGTTAATTAGCACTGATTCATACAGTGAGCCTTATGACAGAGTAAAGATTTTCAAGTAAGAAGAAAATTGTTAATAATAAATGAGTAATTAAGTAATTACATGATTAAATTCATTAAATGGAAAATAGAGACGAACAAAATTCCTTAAGAAGTGCTATCAATTCAATAAAACTTAGGGCTAAAAAAAAAGGGAACAACGTTACTGAAGAAGATATCGCGAAAAAATTAAACCTTTCCTCCGAGCAATTGCGTGTTTGTGCAAACGGGAAAGATAATTTAGCTGAGAATTTAGTAGCTGAATTATTAGCATCATACGGCCTTAAACGAACGACAGTATGTTCTTATGAAGCGATATTTATTCAAAGAGAACCGATATCACCTGAAGATGAAGTAGAAAGTAATGAATAAGAATTGTCTCTTGCCCGTTTTACCCCTCGCTGGTTTAAAGTTCCGCAGGACACTTAAATCTAAAAATGAAAAGCAGGACTGCGTCGGGTAGAGTCTACAGTTGTATGCAAATCGGGTAAAAGGATGAAAATATAAAGAAGCCAATGGTTTGTAAAGAGCCGATGGCTTTTTTGTTTATACACATATAAGATTCATCCTTGCCGCGGTCTCCTTCACAGCCTTGTACATGCTGCTTATTAAAATACGGTGAAAAAAAGCAGAATAAACAACCAGCAAGTACAAGTGAGTCTATATGTAAAAGGTTCCGGTGCAGCAGCAGTCCAAAATATGGCTGCAAAGAAGAACTTTGGTAAAAATATATATTATGAAAGAGCAAACTTCAGCTACTACCGAAACCTCAAACAAAGGTAAACTACAATTGATTTTATCGGTAAAACAATACATAGGCATAGAAGTGCATAAGAACGACTGGCAGGTAGGTCAGGTGCATGCGGTCTTGTTTTCGGTAATCACTGCATTAGCGGCAAGAGTAGCGAACTGATTGAATTTTTAAAGAAGCGTTATCCGGGAGCTACGTTAAAATGTGTTTACGAGAGTTGTGCCTGGGGTTCAATCTGCAGCGGCAGCTTACTGCTGCAGGTATAAACTTATAATACATCTTGTATGTTTTCGCACAGTCTGTCGTTGCCTAATGCTTATTCTTCCGCTTGTACCCCCCCAAAAAATCTATTGAATATATGCAGCAGGCAGTACAGACAAAAACATTTAAAGACAAAGTTATATTAACCTGTTATTTTTAAATTTGTACAAAAATTTTCATGCTCGAACCGTGGCGGACAGGAATTGTAATTAAAATAAAAGAAGAAACACCTTCTACACGCCGTTATTGGATACAAATTTCTGAAGTTGACTTTTTCAATTTTATACCCGGACAGTTTGTTACACTCGACCTTCCTATTCACGAGAAAAAGAATAAAAGATGGCGCAGTTATTCCATTGCTTCTTCTCCTGATGGAACAAATGTGATTGAATTAGTGATCGTTTATCTCGACGGCGGAGCAGGTACAACTTACTTGTTTAATGAAGTAAAAGAAGGTTCTGAATTACTGCTGCGCGGGCCGCAGGGAGTTTTTGTTTTACCTCAAAACCTCGACAGAAATATTTTTCTCATTTGTACAGGTACCGGCGTCGCGCCTTTTAGAAGTATGCTGCATTATATTCGCCGCAACAACACACCACATCAAAACATTTATCTGGTATTTGGAACCCGTCTTTTTAGCGAGTGCCTGTATTACGACGAACTGCGGCAACTTGAAAGCGAAGTGATAAACTATCATTATCTGCCTACTTTTTCGCGTGAGCCGGCAGAAAATAAGGCGGTAAGAAAAGGATATGTGCATGCGGTGTATGAAGAAATAGTATCAGCAGAACGAAGTCCTGCATATTTTTACCTCTGCGGATGGAAGAACATGGTTGATGAGGCGAAGGAAAGAATACTGGCATTAGGTTACGACAAAAAAGACATTCATCTTGAATTATATGGCTAACGGACTTTAGAAAAGCTTGAATATGAATAAAGAAAAATGGCAGCAGTTAGCGCACACTATTGCCGGTATCATAACACTTATTTACGGATTTGACACATTTGAACAAGGTGACTCTGCTGCGGCTTACCTGGGCCTCGCTGTTTTGTTTATGATAGTGGCAGGCATACACAAGTGGATAGTGAAACAGTTTATGCAGGCCGATGCGGCATTCTTCTTGCTCGAGGCTGTTACGATTATTTACACAGCGTGGCACTATAAGATCAAAGGTCATCAGTACCTGTACTATGCCATTGCGCTGGCAGGATCTGCATATTTTATTTTCTGCATCTTCAGTCTTATAACTGAATCGAAACATGGGCGAAGACACTCAGGAAGAAGAAAACGCAGGCGTTCATCTGTTTCTTAAAAGAAGACTAAATGAAGCAGCGTGATTTGCGTATCATAGACCACTGACAATTACAACTGACTACTCACTACTCTAACTCTCTTCGTGTAAATATTTTTATCCCTGTCAGTATTTTTTGGGTAGCCGGCAGCAGAATAAAATTCATCTTCCGTTGCGTCGCACACTGCATCTGAAACAATTCTTATCGGCATTTTCCACCAATTATTTATCCGGGTACCAGTACCATTGACTAAACATGTTGTACAGATAATGCCGGGTGTGGCTGCTATGAAAAGATGCGGTACAAGGGAGTGACACAACCAGAGCAGAAGAAAGAATAAATGCTTGTCCCCGAAAAAAATAAAATAA
>CAXUMK010000205.1:5097-5491 GCA_964251885.1 uncultured Segetibacter sp.
GTGGACCGCCACACTTTCAAGTGTGGCGGATCTTTAAGCACCCAGGACTAATTAATTGTAATCTCGCTACGATATGCTTTTTATCACCACATCACGTACTGCGCTTAACGCAATTCTTTCCTGCAGCATTGTATCGCGGTGCCTGATCGTTACCGTCTGGTCTTCTTTGGTTTGGTGGTCGATGGTTACACAAAACGGAGTACCAATTGCATCCATCCGGCGGTAGCGTTTTCCAATCGCATCTTTCTCTTCATAAAAACAACGGAAATGCTGCTTGCAGTCATTCATTAGCTCTCTTGCAATTTCGGGCAAGCCATCTTTTTTTACGAGAGGCAAAACTGCGAGCTTTACGGGAGCAATCTTTGCGGGAATATGCATTACCACACGGGTATCG
>CAXUMK010000205.1:5501-9089 GCA_964251885.1 uncultured Segetibacter sp.
GTTTCCTGCTCGTAGCTGTTGCTTATAATAAGCAGGAACATTCTGTCTAACCCGATAGAAGTCTCAACCACATAAGGAATGTAATTTCCATAAGGCTTGCCGGTAGCCGGGTTAACGTCATTGTCGAAATACTGCATTTTCTTTTTGCTGTACAACTGGTGCTGGGTCAAATCAAAATCGCTGCGGGAGTGTATGCCTTCTACTTCTTTAAAACCAAAAGGAAATTCAAACTCTATGTCGCAAGCTTCTTTAGCATAGTGAGCCAGTTTTACGTGATCGTGATAACGATACTTTTCCGGTGAAATACCCAGGCTTAAATGCCATTGCAACCTTGCTTCCTTCCAGTATTTGTACCATTCGCTTTCAGTACCGGGGCGCACAAAAAACTGCATTTCCATTTGCTCAAACTCCCGCATTCTAAAAATGAACTGGCGGGCAACAATTTCATTTCTAAAAGCCTTGCCGGTTTGCGCAATACCAAAGGGTATTCTCAGTCTTGACGTTTTTTGAACATTTAGAAAATTTACAAAAATACCCTGTGCAGTTTCAGGACGTAAGTAAATCGTGTTCGCTTCTTCGGCTACACTTCCAATTTCTGTAGAGAACATCAGGTTAAACTGGCGGATATCGGTCCAGTTGGCTGTATTGCTGATTGCACAAACAATATTATTAAAAACGATCAATTCTTTTAGTCCGGCATAATCTTCAGCAGCTAGCAAACGATCCATTTCTGAAATCACCGCATCCGCTTCAGTCGTTTTGCCTTCCTCTTTCAGCTTGTCAGCAAAGCCTTCTATTAAATGATCGACACGGTAGCGCTTGTTGCTGTCGCGGTTGTCAATCATAGGGTCGCTGAAATTATCTACATGGCCGCTTGCCTTCCAGGTAGTAGGATGCATAAAGATAGCGGCATCAATACCCACAATGTTTTCATTCAATTGTGTCATTGACTTCCACCAGTAATCGCGTATATTTTTTTTTAATTCACTGCCGTAAGGGCCGTAGTCGTACACGGCGCTAAGTCCGTCATAAATTTCGCTGCCGGGAAAAACAAAACCATATTCTTTAGCATGGGAAATGATCTCCTGAAAGGTATTTTCGTTCGTCGTCATAATGCGGCAAACCTACAGAAAATACAAATGTGAATAGTGAGTGGTGAGTAGTGAGTGTGGAGTAGGAGATGTTATAAAATGGTCGAAGCAACAAAACCGAACTATTGAAATCCTATACCTTTCACCTTTTGCCTCTTCACCTTTCTTCTCAGTTCATAAAGATTTTGTCTTGAGAAAAAGACAATTCGGCGTTTTTAAGAAGTTTCTCTAACCGGTCATTCTTTGCTTCCAGTTCCAGGATTTTTGCATGGCTTTTTACCATGTTGTACTGATAATCTTTAATTTTCCCCTGCATTTGGTGAGCGAAAAATGCTCTACATAGGAAACCTGCAACAATTCCGGCAAGTACTGGTATGCCATACTGCATTACGTTATCTAATAAGGGAGAAAACATAAATAAAAGTTTTTTTCAATTTTTAATACTATTTTAATTAGACTGCATCCGGCCTCAATAAGTTGCATAATTTGTACCATTTTAAGCTTTTTCCCAATATAAGACTCAGCAGCGACTATTTAGTTTTTTTAATTTTTAGCTTCTCATTATTTTTATGCCGTTCGCCGTCTCTCAAAGTTTTTTTAGAAATGTTTTTTTGCAGTGCATCTGTTAGGTCAACTCCTGTTTGATTAGCAAGGCACAGCAAAACCCATAATACATCTGCCATTTCTTCTGACAACTTACGGCCTTTATCAGATTCCTTAAAAGATTGCTCACCGTATTTTCTTACCATTAGCCGGCTTAGCTCGCCCACTTCTTCCATCAGGATTCCGAGATTAGTCAGTTCATTAAAATAACGGACGCCAACTGTTTTAATCCAGTCATCTACTTTCTGTTGCGCTTCTTTTATAGTTATTTCCATAGTATGTATTTGATTTTGCTGTTCATCGAAAGAAAAAATGGAGCAGGAAGCTGAAGAAGTTTGGATAACTAATGATGTAAGCTTTGAAATAAATCGCTCCTGTAACAAATGTCTTCAACCATACAATTTCCGCTTTTCAAAAACTTCAACTAAAAATACGGTTTCCAAATGACCTATGGAGCCGGAAAGAGGTTTTACTTTTGCCAAAAAATAAAACTTATGACTCAAGCTAAAGGGTATGCAGCACAAGCTGCCACCGAACCATTAAGCCCGTATTCATTCGAAAGACGCGACCTGCGCCCTCACGACGTTCAGATAGAAATAGTATACTGCGGTGTTTGTCACTCTGACCTGCATACGGTACGAAGCGAATGGGGGCCTGCAAATTACCCTTGCGTTCCCGGATACGAAATTGTCGGACGTGTTACCGCTGTCGGGGAACATGTCAAGAAATTTAAGGAAGGTGATCTGGCAGGTGTAGGATGCCTTGTCGACTCGTGCCGCGAGTGCCGCAATTGCCGGCAGGGTTTAGAGCAATACTGCGAGAACCAGGCAACATTTACTTATAACAGCGCCGACAGGGTCGACGGCACCAATACTTTAGGAGGTTACTCAAATCTGATAGTTACAGACGAAAGTTTTGTGTTGCTCATATCAGACAGGCTGCCTTTGGAAGGCGTTGCACCGTTACTGTGTGCAGGAATAACAACCTATTCGCCCCTTCGCTACTGGAAAGTTGGAAGAGGCCATAAAGTCGGCATTCTGGGTCTGGGCGGGTTAGGCCACATAGCAGTAAAATTTGCTGCATCTTTCGGCGCAGAAGTAACAATGCTCAGCACTTCGGCATCCAAAGAAGCGGATGCCAGAAGATTGGGCGCTCATAAATTTGCATTGACCAAAGACCCCGAACAGTTAAAGGGACTTACCAATTATTTTGATTTTATAATTGATACCGTTTCTGCGCCTCACGATTACAACCTGTACTTAAATATGCTCAATACAAACGGGGTGATGATTTGTGTAGGCGTTCCTCCCGAACCAACTCAAATACTTGGTTTTAACCTCATAGGTAACCGCAGAAGCGTAGGTGGCTCTTTGATCGGTGGTTTGCCCGAAACACAGGAAATGCTCGATTATTGCGCTGAACATGGAATAACATCAGATGTGGAAGTAATTGCGATGAAAGATATCAATGAGTCTTACGAACGAATGCTGAAAGGTGATGTGCGTTACCGGTTCGTAATTGATATGGCTACTTTGTAAGTCATAAGCAGTGAACTGAATGTATGAACTATAATAAAAAAAGACGGCTTAACTGCACCGTCTTTTTTTTATTTTTTTGTTCCGGCAACATCAATTTATTCAACATCGTTGTGTCACTCACTTGTACCTTAGATTATAGCAACGTTCAACTGCTTAATCGGTTTACAAATTGTTACAGGAATATCTTTTAACATGAATGATGTCTTCCTAAGCAGTTTACGAAAGAGTTAGGTATGTTAATCAAAGAAAAGCGCCTAAAACAATATACAAATCCCTATAAACCACCTAGACGACCTTGCCGGCAAAAGCACCCCCCGCCACGCAAAAGAAATTAAAGAGCATAGAATAGTTAAAAT
>CAXUMK010000205.1:9099-10403 GCA_964251885.1 uncultured Segetibacter sp.
GGTGGTTCTTATCGTTTATTAAAACAATTACATTCAGGCGCTTTCAAATCTAAAAATGATATGAGTAAAGGAATACTTACAACATTTATTCTATTTTTTTCGCTAAATCAGGCAAACGCACAATTAGGTGCAATGAAGCTGGTTGGGAAAGATACCAAAGATTATAAACTTGGTTTTGGGGCATTTATTAAAACAGGATTTCCCGTTTCAGACGCCAGCGATGTTACGCTGGAAATAGGTGCAGATATTTTTTTCTTAAATGATGGATATGGAACTGCTGACGGCACAATAATGTGTCCGTTGAAAGCCGGATACAGATATACGCTAAACGGAACCGGTAAGGGATTCTACATTGAGCCACAAGTTGGTTTCGATCTTTATGGTGTAACCTCATTACATGATGATAACGGTAAGCAGATAAATTTAAAATATCACGGAGCAGTATTTGCGGCAGGAACCGGTTACCTCTTCTCAATCTGGAATGCGCCTTTTGATGTAAACTTTCGCTATGAGACAGTGATTGCGCATGGCGGTTCCAACAATTTTATCAGCCTTGGAATATCAAGATTTTTCGGCTTTAAAAAAAGGGATACAGGGTATTAACAATAAATAAAAAATTTGTAAAGATTATTAACTATGAAAGTTTATTTAATGACCGCTGTAATAGCCACATTCTTCTCATCCTGTTTAAAGCAATCTATTCCCGATGCAATGCTTGCTTCTAAAAATTCCGGCGGACAAAATAGTACAACCGCAACATTGAGCTATGAAATTAATGGCAATACTGTGAAAATATCAGTTAATGATGCTGACAACCAAAACCCTAATCTTTATACATTAGGGTGTAGCAAATCTATGGGTAATTATAACCTTGATGGATTAAGCAGTTCAGGAGAAACTACCTTTACTTTTTATACTGATAGTTTAACTGTAGGAAATTATAAATACACCGGTATTTATGGCGATATGTTTTTTATAAGCTACAACGGAATGAATGAATTTGTACATGCTGCATCTGACAGCATGATCTTTAATATTACATCTTATAATAATGGACATATAAGCGGAACTTTTTCGGGCCTGCTTACACCCCTGATTACTGCCGGCAACCCTAATAATATATATGGTACTACTGGTTCAATATTGATCACAAAGGGTTCTTTTCAAAACGTTCCTGTATTTTATTGAGTTTAGTCTCTATAGGGTCTTCATTGCAATAGCACTCAGCTCGATGCCTGGCGGAAGAGGTTTTTAGTGGTGCTGCATATATCCTTCATCTTTCTCCATCCCTTTATATCACTTAC
>CAXUMK010000206.1:0-10393 GCA_964251885.1 uncultured Segetibacter sp.
TGCGGTACAAGAGAGTGACACAACCGGAGCAGAAGAAAGAACAAATGTTTGTCCCAAAAAAAACCTTAAGTTAATGACCTTGACCAATCAACCGAAAATGAAGTTTTTGATTGTATTCTTTCTTTTAGTATGGTTTGCTTTTCAGTCTTTCGCGCAGCAGCTTGTTTTACCGGGTACCAATCCCGATCCATCTGTCGTTAAAATCGGCGACACTTATTGGGCCAGCGCTACTACGTCTAACTGGTTTCCCGCTTTCCCTTTGCTATACTCAACCGACCTTATTAACTGGAAACAGAAAGGGTACGTCTTCAACAAATTGCCCGGCTGGGCAGATTATTATTTTTGGGCGCCCGAGATCAATTTCGATAAAGGAAAAGTGTACGTCTATTATACTGCTCACAAAAAGAACGGCGGCTTGTGTGTTGGTGTTGCAAGCGCAGATAAGCCCGAAGGACCTTATACAGATCATGGCCCGTTGGTATGCGAGGCACTTGGGTCAATAGACCCTTTCCCTGTAAGAGACCGAAACGGAAAACTGTATTTGGTATGGAAGGAAGATGCAAACAGCGTTGGAAAGCCAACACCTGTATGGGCATGCGAAATGAACGAAGAACGAACTGCTTTGATCGGACCAAAAACGGAATTGTTCCGCAACGATGCGGCATGGGAGAAGTCGCTTGTTGAAGGTGTTTCTATTTTACGCCACAACGATTACTTCTATGCTTTATATGCTGCCGCCGGTTGTTGCGGTTCGGGATGCAGTTATGTTTCGGGGGTAGCAAGAGCAAAGAATCTTTTAGGACCCTGGGAGAAATATGACGGCAACCCAATCTTAACAGACTCTCAAAACTGGATTTGCAAAGGCCATGGAACGGCGATTGAAAAGGACGGCAAATTCTATTTTTTATATCATGCCTACGACAGAAAAACAAGTGCATTCACAGGCAGGCAGGGATTATTGCAGGAATTTAAATTTACCCGCGACAACTGGATAAACTTTGTTGATACAAGAAATGATACTGTATCGCAGGTGAAAGTAGTAACGGATGAATTTAATGGAAACAGGCTAAACGATATATGGCAATGGAGTGTATTTGAAAGCATCAATTACCAGATGAAGGACGGCGAACTAAGGCTTGGTGCATTACCCGGACCGGCAGGACGTTTCATCGGGCAAAAAATAGTAAGCGATAACTATACTGCCACTGCTTTGGTAAAAGCAAGCACATCTACTGCTGCCGCAGGCCTTGCTGGTATAGGCGATGACGATAACATTGTTTCGGTTTTGTATAAAAATAACCAGCTTCAGATTTCAAGGGTCAGAGATGGCTTTGAAAGAATAACGGGCATTTATGATATACCCGCAGCCGACAGTGTTTTTTTGCAAATGTGGGTAAGAGACCGGTACCGCATTTCTTTTTTATACAGCCTCGACGGCAAAGATTTTAAACTGTTGAATGAAACACCGGTTAGAGGTATTTACCTTCCGCCCTGGGATAATCCTCCGCGGGCAGGACTTATATCAAGAGGCAATGTTAATGAACAGGCCGTTTTCGAAAAGTTTGTGCTCAGGCAAACAGTTACCATTTTTACAGGAAGAGTAAGTGTAGTGAACCCTAACTCTGTAATGATATTGATTGCTTTGGTATTGATTGTTTTAGGATTGTTGACTATCGGTTTCTTTTTTTTGAAGAAAAAGAGAAAAACTATAAGTAATTCATAACACGCCTTTAAACGTCGCTAACTTTATCATAATTTCTAAACCAACGGAACCGCAATTGAAAACATTTACACATCTTGATGCAGCAACAGGCGATCCGGCTATGGTGGATGTGAGTGAAAAGCAGGTTACAAAACGAATTGCCAAAGCGCAAAGCATCGTAATGCTGGGAGAAGAAATCATGCAACATTTTACAGGCAATGATATTCAGACCAAAAAAGGACCGGTATTTCAAACGGCAATTATCGCAGGAACAATGGCTGCAAAAAAAACGTCTGAACTTATACCGCTCTGCCATCCGCTGGCACTCGAAAATTGTAAAATAGAAATTAAGATAAACCAGCAGAATGAAGTTGTCGTAAATTGTACTGTATCCATTACTTCCAAAACAGGTGTTGAAATGGAAGCATTAACAGGCGCTTCTGTTGCAGCGCTTACAGTTTATGATATGTGCAAGGCATTCTCTCACGACATTGTAATAAAAGAAACCCGCTTAATGGAAAAGACAGGAGGTAAAAGTGATTTCAGAAGAGACAAATAAAACGCACCAAAAACATGCAAAATTAAGCAGGCCTGATTTAGGAGAATTTGGCAGAAACGAAATGGCGATCGTTGGAACAACCTGTGAAAACATCAGGAAGCTTGCTTATAAAATTATTCAGCAATTCTCTTCATTAAAAATCGCTTATGTTGATGCTGACCATAAAGGTGCAGATGAGAAAGAAATACCAAATACAGCTTTGGCAAACGGAGGTTTTTTAGAATACACCGATAAGATACATTTTCGAAGACTTGATTATAAAACTGAGCTGAATACTTTTCAAAAGAGAACACTTTTTAACGGGCAGGATTTGATACTTGTGAATGGAAATCATTTCACAACTCAATCTCAAATTGTTGTTATTGACCCTGTAAAAAATCTTGAAAAGAAATTAGACAAACTCACAGATATCCGCCTGATTTTATTAAAAGAAGAACGACATCCTGTTCCTGATTTTATCCAAACACTTCCCGGCTTTAACAATATTCCTGTTCTTTCTTTAGATGATGAAATTGGAATAACAGATTTTATCCAAAGATTTTTGGCTGAAAGAGTTCCACCTTTATACGGTTTGGTTTTATCCGGCGGACAAAGCAGCCGGATGAAAAAAGATAAAGGCAGCCTGGATTATCGTGGAATTAGTCAGCGGGAATATTTATACGGTTTGCTGTCAAAGCAATGCAAAAAGACCTTTATATCGTGTAATGATAAACAAGCATCAGATATTGCTGAAAATCTTCCAATTATTCCGGACAGCTTTCTTGATCTCGGTCCGATGGGTGGAATTTTGTCTGCCTTGCAAACCCATCCCGACGCTGCCTGGCTTACCATTGCCTGCGACCTGCCTTACCTTTCTGAAAGAACAATTGAATACCTTGTTCAAAATCGGAATCCATCAAAGACAGCCACGGCTTTTCTTGATACTGCAGGAGAATTTCCCGAACCGCTAATTACTATCTGGGAGCCCAAAAGCTATGCTGTTTTGTTACAGTTTCTCAGCCAGGGTTATTCGTGTCCGCGGAAAGCATTGATCAATTCAGATATTGAATTATTGAAAGCGCCGGATGAGAAGGAGTTTTTAAACGCAAATTATCCTGAGGAGTATGAAGATGCTTTAAGGGATTTGAAACTAAATAAATAGAAAAGCAGATATGCCACACCTTCGAGGTGTGGCATATCTTACAAACGCTGAACTGATGAACGTAATCCTTTTTGGTATTTCAAGAGAAATTGTGGGAGAGAATAGGCTAACTGTTCATCCGGCAGAAAACATACACACTGTTGGTGAATTGAAGCATTGGATGAAGCAGAAATACCCGCAGCTTCAAAAGTTAACTTCTCTTGCAGTTGCTGTTGACAACGAATATGCAGAGGATGAACAAAGCCTTGGCGATGAAAATGAAGTAGCCATTATTCCCCCTGTTAGCGGAGGCTAATAAAACTGTATGCTTGTAAATATTGTTGATACTATAGATATAAACGAGGTTTACCAATTCCTTCAATCTCCTGAAACAGGTGCTGTAAATGTATTTATTGGTACTGTCCGCAATCATACAAAAGGAAAGGAAGTGGTCAAGTTGGTTTTTGAAGCGTATGAAAGCATGGCTTTAAAAGAAATGAATAAGCTGGCAGAGGCAGCTAAAACCAAATGGCCGGTAGATAAATTGCTGATGCTGCACATTACAGGTGAAAAGAAACCCGGAGATGCAGTTGTGGCAATCGGCGTAACTTCGGCTCATCGGGATGCCTCGTTCGAGGCCTGCCGTTTTTTGATTGATGAGATGAAGAAAACAGTGCCTATCTGGAAGAAAGAATTTTATACAGACAACAGCGTGTGGGTAAACGCACATCCGTAGGTGAAATGGAAAATAAGCTGATTGATAAATATGGAAGGCAGTTAACCTACTTAAGGTTGTCGGTCACTGACCGGTGCAACTTCAGGTGTTACTACTGTATGCCGGAGGAAGGAGTAAACTTTGCGAAGCGAACCGACTTGTTATCGTTCGATGAAATGTATTTGTTGTCAAGCATCTTTTGCTCTCTCGGCATATCAAAGATCCGGATTACAGGCGGCGAGCCTTTTGTAAGAAGCGGCTTAATTCATTTTTTAAAAGATGTAAGCGAAGTAAACGGTTTGCAGGAAATATCAATCACAAGCAATGGAAGCTTTACAGAAAAACACATTGCAGCTTTAAAAGAAATGGGCATTCGAAAAATGAATATAAGCCTTGATTCCCTCAATCGTGACCGCTTCTTTCAAATTACAAGAAGAGACAGTTTTGAAACTGTGTATGCAAGTATTCTTACTTTGTTGAAAGAAGGCTTTGATGCAAAAATCAATTGCGTACTGGCTGAAGGAAAAAATACAGAAGATATTATCCCATTCATAGAGCTGACAAAGGAGTACAATTTATCCGTTCGTTTCCTGGAGGAAATGCCTTTTAACGGAAGCAGTTCTTTCGTTGTTCCCAAATGGAACCATCAGCAAGTATACAGCTACATCAGTACCTTTTATCCGGTTATTCAAAAGCTTGAAAGTGAAGCAAGCTCTACTTCTGTTAATTATACAATACCCGGTTATAAAGGTTCTTTTGGTATCATTCCATCTTTCAGCCGTACTTTCTGCGGAACCTGTAACCGCATCCGGCTTTCTGCTACGGGTGAATTAAGAACCTGCCTGTATGGTCCGGCTGCGGTCAATCTCCGCGATGTGATCAGGGCTGGAGCAAATGAAGATGATATAGAACAGGAAATAATAGCAGCCGTAAGTATGCGGGTAAAAGATGGTTTTGAGGCCGAGGTTTTAAGTAATCAGGGTATTCATACATCTATGTCATTCTTAGGTGGGTAAGATTCTTTTTATGAACCAAACAGTTTTGCTTCTATTAAACAGCCGTTGCGTCGTTGCGTCGCACACTTGTACTGATGTTACGGTAAGCAGCAGATAGAACCACTAAGACACTAAGTACACAAAGCAACACAAAGCCTTTCTGAAACTTCCTGCCTTTGTGCCTTAGTGGTTCAAAAAAAGAGGAATGGAGATGTAACCGTAAAAGTGAGTGACACAACGATGACGAATAGAATTAATTCAGCCCGCTTCAAAAAATTCTACTCACTTTTTTAACCCTTATGCAGTATAAATGGCAATTATTTCGAACATCTGAAAAACACGGAAGACAATAAAAATAAATTAGAATGGTAAAACAGCCTACGTCTGAAATAGCTTCAATTGAGATTGGCGACACACGCTACATACTTCCCTCCGAATTAATTCATATAGCAAAGGCTATAAATGAGTCTGAATATATTAAAAGCCTTGAAGACGATTGGGATACTGAAGCTGCACTGAAAGTGCCAGTGAATGTTTATTATACTGCAATTGAGATTTTATACAACTATTCTACGCAACTTTTAAAGAATTACGGTATTGCAATAAAAGCACCTGAAATAAATCCCGGACGTGATGGCTCAGTTGATTTAGACTGGCGTTGTAAAAATGCAGAGTTGTTAATTTCTGTTCAAAATACAAACGAATTTTTAGCTCATTTCTATGGCGACGATGGTAACAATAATACTGAAATAAAAGGTTATTTAAACAGTATAGAAGTAGATCAGGATTTATTATTTTGGATGCGTAAATTAAAATAATGCTGCCTGAAGAAATAGGAGACTTCAACTGTTTATATTCCCGGGTACACAAGGATTTCATCAGTAGTCAGGATGGCCTGCCAAGGAA
The DNA here is from genome assembly GCA_964251885.1 of uncultured Segetibacter sp. Classification (GTDB taxonomy): domain Bacteria; phylum Bacteroidota; class Bacteroidia; order Chitinophagales; family Chitinophagaceae; genus Segetibacter. The sequence continues at coordinate 5,998 of CAXUMK010000206.1, forward strand.
GACTGCTTTTACAAATACTCCAAAAGAAGGAGACAATTTGTCTTGTGATTGGTGTAAGTACTCATCTCCCGAAACATCCAGGGAATTAATTGGAAAACAGAAAAAAGCAAACGGATTATATAAAAACCCAAATGATTTTTTTATTTGGAGATTTTTTGTTGATAAGGTGCGGGCAATTGACTCACCTCCTCAAAAAGTTATACATGATCCCATTGATAACAATCCTGAAATTGATGGTCTGCCAAACAATATAGCTCATTCAATTATAATAGGTCAAAAACCAATAAATAATGCAGAATTTAGAACAAGGTTACTAAGGGCCGGGGAATGGGCGAGACCTCTGTAAGATAAATATTCGAACTATTATCCTTCAAATGCCGGTAACAAAAAACTTTGTAATTAAACCAATGACATTTTCTGAACGATATAGCAAACAAATAAACCTAAAAGGCTTTGGAGCCGAAGCACAGCAAAAGCTGCTGCAGGCAAAAGTATTGGTGGTTGGCGCCGGTGGTTTGGGTGTACCTGCTTTACAATACCTGGCAGCAATGGGAGTTGGAACAATTGGAATTGCAGATGGCGATACCGTGAGCATAAGCAATTTGAACAGGCAGGTTCTGTACTACGAAGCTGAAGTTGGAATGCCGAAAGCTGAAGTTGCTGTACGAAAACTTTCTCGACAAAACCCGGCGATAACGGTTAAGCGTTTTTGTGTATTTCTAACTGTACAAAATGCAATCGAAATCATCCAGCAATTTGATTTGGTTATAGACGCTACCGATAATTTTATTGCCCGATACCTGATAAACGATGCCTGTGTTATACTTGATAAACCTTTTATCTACGGAGCAATACAAGAGTTTGAAGGACAGGTAAGCGTTTTCAATTTTAAAGGGGGACCTACTTATCGCTGCCTGTATCCTGACTTTCCTTCATCCGCTGAAATTCCTGATTGCAACACAGCCGGAGTATTAGGCGTAGTGCCTGGGATTATCGGTTGCCAGCAGGCATTGGAAGCCGTCAAAGTAATTACAGGTATAGGAAAAACAGCTTCAGGGTATCTCAGGATTTTTGATTTTCTCAATAACGGCCAATACGAGGTAAAGCTGAAAGCAAAGCCTGAAAACAAAAACATTCATCAGCTAAAAGATAGTTATGAAGAAACATCTTGCTCTGCTATACCTGTCTTAGAGCCGGAAGAGTTATACAAATGGCTTACGTCAGAAAAAGAGTTTTTGCTGATTGATGTTCGTGAGCAGAACGAATATGACCTGGCGCATCTTGAGCAATCGTTACTGTTTCCACTTACAAATTTTAATGCTCAAAACATATTTGCAACACACAAAATACCCATTGTAACTTTTTGCCAAAAGGGAGGAAGAAGTGTACAAGCTGCGACCTTATTGCGTGAAAACAATAGCAATGCAGAAGTGTATATAGCTGAGGGAGGAATGGAAAAATGGGTAAAAGAAATGGGTAATAAACTAATTGTTTCATGAGTGATAATCCAAACTTACTGCTGTTATCTATGGGGTTTTTGCTGATAGCGGCATTGTATTCTTCTGTCGGCTTTGGCGGCGGTTCGAGCTATCTCGCTTTGTTAGCTTTGTGTATTCCTGATTTTCATCAAATAAAAACGGCAGCCTTATTGTGCAACCTCGTGGTTGTTTCAACAGGGTCTTACCTATACTGGAAAGAGGGATTTTTTGACAAAAAGAAATTTTTGCCGTTAGCGTTGTGTAGTATTCCTTTAGCGTTTTTCGGGGCAACTCTTCACCTTACTCAAAAATCATTTTTCATTTTTTTAGGCTGTGTTCTTGCGCTGTCGGGAATATTGTTGATTGCGCAGCTATTTATAAAAACTGCTGAAAAACCGGTAGTTTCAAACAAATCATGGCTCATTAATATCGGGCTTGGAACAAGTACAGGATTTCTCTCCGGATTGGTAGGTATTGGAGGCGGCATTTTGCTCTCGCCCATACTTAACCTTTTAAAATGGGATACAGCTAAAAAGATTGCTGCGTTAGCCAGTTTTTTTATTCTTGTAAATTCTGTTGCCGGGCTTTTAGGGCAGGCAGTAAGTAAAACCTTCAATGTTCAATTTCCCTTATTACTCATATTATTACTTGCTGTCTTTGTAGGAGGACAAGTGGGTACCCGGTTAAGTCTACGATTACTAAAGCCTGAAATAGTAAGAGGGTTAACAGGCGTTTTGGTTTCCTACATTGGGGTTAAGCTGATTTTAAAGTACACTTTGAAAATTGATATTTAAGTATGATCTCAGCAGAGGAAGCCTTACGTCTAATTCTTGCAAACCAAAAAGACTTTGGAATAGAAGAAATTCCTCTTCTTCTATCGTCCCAAAGAATACTTGCACAGGATGTTTTTGCTGACCGCGACTTTCCGTCGTTTGACCGGGTGATGATGGATGGAATTGCAATCAATACTTCCGCTTACAATAAAGGAATAAGAACTTTTGCAATAGAAAAAATTCAGGCAGCAGGTAGCCCTCAACAAACTCTCGATAACATTACTCGTTGCATTGAAGTAATGACCGGGGCGGTTTTGCCAATAAATACAAATGCTGTTATTCCTTACGAACAATGTGAAATAACAGAAGGTATAGCAACAATTCATGCCGAGCATATTTCAGCCTTTCAAAGCGTACACAGGCAGGGAATAGACAGCAAAGAAGGTGATTTACTGATAGAAAAATGGAAAAGAATTACTCCGGCGATGATTGGAATAATGGCTTCGGCAGGTTTATCCATTGTACAAGTTGTACGATTACCAAAAGCCACTATTTGTTCAACAGGAGATGAGTTGATTGATGTATCAGCGCAACCGGAACCTCACCAGGTACGGCGTTCGAATGTATATATGCTTGCCGCTGCTTTGTCTGCAGAGGGTATCCATTCTGATACCGTTCATCTTGCTGATAATCCCGAACAAATGACTGCTTCAATTACAGCGCTTATAAGTAGCAACGATGTTCTCCTTTTTTCCGGTGCCGTTTCAAAAGGTAAGTTTGATTACCTGCCACAGGTTCTTCAACAATTGGGAATGCAGCTTGTTTTTCATACAATAGCGCAAAGGCCGGGCAAGCCTTTTTTGTTTGGAAAGTTTACAAATGGCACACTCATTTTTGGTTTTCCCGGAAACCCTGTTTCAACCTTTTTTTGTTATCACCAGTTTTTTAAAAAATGGTTGCATCAGTCAATGCATCATAAACCGATAAAGCACTTTACGAGGTTAGCTTCGGAGGTCATCTTTGAGCCGGCATTGTCTTATCACCTTTTGGTGCAGATTTTAAATGACAATGGCACTGTTACCGCAACTCCGGTTAATACATCTACTTCAGGAGACCTGGTTATGCTTATAAAAGCAGAAGGGATTATTACTTTACCTGCAGACCGAGATTATTTTAAAGAAGGTGAAGTGTTTGAAGTAAACCTGTTACAATGAATGTTGTTTTGGGAACAGGCAGTTGAATAAGTATTAAGCATTGTTGTGTCACTCACTTGTACCTGTAAAATTTGTTGGAGCTTTTTATAAGTTTGTGCATTGCCCAATATAGAACAAAGCGTCTCAAGTGTGCGACGCAAGAATGAAAAATAGTAGTAATGCAGCTCGGCTCCTAAAATGTATTGCACATTTTTAAGGCTTTAAATATAATAGGCAGAATATTAAAACCATATTGCAAAACGTATAGAATGAAAGAATTGAAAGATATAATTGAGGCTTATAACGAAGCAGAAAGACAAGGTAAGCAAACAGCATTGGCAACGGTAGTTCATTTGGAAGGTTCGGCATACAGAAGACCGGGAGCACGCATGCTTATAACCGAAGATGGTAAACTAACCGGCGCAATCAGTGGTGGCTGTCTTGAAGGAGATGCTTTGCGAAAAGCTCAAATGGTAATGGTGCAGAAAAAACCAATGCTGGTTACTTATGATACAACAGACGAAGACGATGCGAAGCTGGGCGTCGGACTTGGATGCAATGGCATCATTTCTATCTTAATTGAACCGGTGAATGCAGAAGATGAAAATAATGCTGTCTCTTTTTTAAAATCTATTTTAGCAAAGCGTCAGGCAGCAGTGCTGGTGACCTTGTTTTCTTTGGATAAAAAAACCCTACAACCGGGAACATGCATGCTGTTAACCGAAGCAGGAGATCTAAAGAGTTCTTTTCCCGACAGCATTTTACAAAAGGCTTTACTTGCAGATGCAGAAATGGTTATAAATAGTAAGGTATCTGTGACAAAAGTATACGAGTCTGAAAGTCCTCTCACCGGCTTTATAGAACTTGTGACACCTCCCGTTTCTCTTGTCGTTTTTGGTGCAGGAAATGATTCGATCCCTTTGGTTGAAATGGCTGACATACTGGGTTGGGA
>CAXUMK010000207.1:0-6139 GCA_964251885.1 uncultured Segetibacter sp.
ATAAAGTCACTTCAAAGCTGGGAAGAAAGCTGTATGAAGTACCGGTAGGATTCAAATGGTTTGTAGATGGACTGCTTGATGGCTCTCTTGCTTTTGGAGGAGAAGAGAGTGCAGGCGCCTCTTTTTCCCGTCAGGATGGAAATGTCTGGACGACAGACAAAGACGGATTCATTCCTGCCCTGCTTGCTGCAGAGATCACTGCCCGCATAGGTCGTGACCCCGGACAAATTTATCAGGAACTTACCGATGAATTTGGAGAATCGTTTTACGACCGTGTAGAAGCGCCGGTCAATCCTGAGCAAAGAGAAGTTCTTAAGAATTTATCGGCGAAACAGGTTTTGGCTACAGAACTGGCAGGTGAAAAAATACAAACTATTCTTACTGAAGCACCGGGTAACCACGCTTCTATTGGCGGGGTGAAAGTAGAAACCTCAAACGGTTGGTTTGCTGCCCGGCCTTCGGGAACTGAAAATATTTACAAGATCTATGCAGAGAGTTTTATTGGAACAGATCATTTAAAACGTATTATCAGCGAGGCGCAAACCCTCATAGATGATGCGATGGTAAAAAATAACTGAAACACTATGAATACTTATGGCAATACCATTTGCAGCTCTGAAGCAACACAAACGGATGGCTATGATTCCCTTACCAGCCTTGCCCTTGACATGCGGTGGTCATGGAACCATGAAGCCGACGAATTGTGGCAGCAACTCGATCCGTCATTATGGGAACTGACACATAATCCCTGGATCATTCTGCAGTCTGTTTCAGGAGATACACTGAAACGTCAGTTGTCTTCTCCCTCTTTCCGGCTGAAATTAGATAACCTATTAAAGCAAAAGGAAACAAACGTTAACGCTTCCTCGTGGTTCACAAAAACATATACTAATTCGCCTCTTACCTGCGTCGCATACTTCAGCATGGAATTTATGCTAAGCGAAGCGCTTCCCATATATGTAGGAGGCTTAGGTAATGTGGCCGGTGATCAGCTCAAATCGGCAAGCGATCTGGGCTTGCCCGTAGTAGGTATCGGGCTGCTGTACCAGCAGGGATATTTCAGGCAGGTGATCGATAAAAACGGTGAGCAACAGGCTTACTTTCCCTACAATGATCCCGGGCAGTTACCCATAATGCCTTTGCGCCAACAGAGTGGCGAGTGGTTGAAAGTGGAGGTTCCGTTTCCCGGCTACCCGCTATGGCTGCGTGCCTGGCAGGTGCAGGTTGGCAGGGTGAAGCTTTATCTTCTGGATAGTAATGACGCTGCCAACCTTCCGGTTTACAGGGGTATTACCAGTGAAATATATGGCGGAGACTCCGAAATGCGGATAAAGCAGGAAATCGTTCTCGGCATAGGAGGATGGCGTTTGCTGGAGGCACTGGGAATAGAACCGGAAGTATGTCATTTAAACGAGGGTCACGCAGCTTTTGCAGTATTGGAACGTGCCCGCAGCTTTATGGAAAAGACTGGTCAAACCTTTGAAGAAGCATTGGCAACTACCAGAGCAGGCAACCTGTTTACCACTCATACAGCGGTAGCTGCGGGCTTTGATCATTTTGACTCTTACCTGGTAGCCTTATACCTCGGCGAATATGCCACGCAAAAACTGCATATAACCCTGCCCGATCTTTTGGCATTGGGTCGCCAATATCCTAACGACTCTTCTGAAAACTTTAATATGGCTTATCTCGCTATCCACAGCAGTGGCGGCGTGAACGGTGTAAGCAGCCTTCATGGACGGGTAAGTCGCCATCTCTTCGAACCATTGTTCTATCGCTGGCCAACAGAAGAGGTGCCTGTAGGCCACGTTACAAATGGGGTGCATGTACCAAGCTGGGATGCCGCCGCAGCCGACAAGTTGTGGACAGAGGCCTGCGGAAAGGATAGATGGCTGGGTACAAATGAAGCTATTACACAAAACATACTTGGTTTAGATGATGACAGTATCTGGCAAATGCGCACAGCCACCCGTAAGGCGCTTGTAGAGTACATACGTGTGCGGCTGACAGCCCAGTTGTCTGCTGCAGGCGGCTCTGCATCTGCCCAATCTATTGCTGATGCCAAAGGGGTATTTCATCCTGATGTATTAACACTTGGTTTTGCCCGTCGTTTTGTGGCATATAAACGCCCTGACTTGCTGCTGCACGATCCGCTTCGACTCGTTCGGCTGTTAACCAATCCAAAACAGCCGGTGCAACTGGTCATTGCCGGAAAGGCGCCCCCATTCGACCCGGAAGGGAAGGAACTGATAAGGCGATGGATTCAATTTATTCAACAATGGGATGTGTCAAAGCACGTAATCTTTTTGGATGATTACGATATACTGCTTGCCACGCAACTGGTACAAGGCGTAGATGTTTGGCTCAATACTCCTAATCGTCCCTGGGAGGCAAGTGGCACCAGTGGCATGAAGGTGCTGGTAAATGGCGGACTTAATTTGTCGGAATTAGATGGCTGGTGGGCCGAAGCGTATACCCCAAAGGTAGGCTGGGCATTAGGCGACGGGCAGGAGCATGGAGGCGATCCTTCCTGGAATGCGATGGAGGCAGATGCGCTTTACAGAATACTCGAAGAGCAGGTAGTTCCCGACTTTTATACAAGGAATAAAGACAATATTCCTTCTGAATGGGTGGAAAAGATAAGACAAAGCCTGGCAACCCTGACACCCTGCTTCTCAGCCGATAGAACAGTACGCGAATATGCTGCTGAATTTTATTTGCCAATGGCAAAAGCTTACAGGGAACGGGCTGCAGCAAATGGAGCGGTCGGAAAGGCAATTGTTAAGTGGAAACATTCTCTGGATTCAGGATGGGCCGAATTACGTTTTGGAGAAGTGACAGTAAGAATGGAAAAAGAAGGGATCAACGGTGAAAAATACAATGTATTCGACATACAGGTTTTTCTTGGCAACATCAGTGCTGAAAATGTAGTGGTAGAGATGTATGCGCAGGGAGTCGACGGGGGCTCTGCAGTGAGGGAGCAACTAACTCCAATTCCACCAATTGCCATTAAAACGGGTGCGACCTCATACTCAGGAAAGATACCGGCAACAAGACCCGCAGAGGATTATACAGCCCGCATAATACCACATTATCCAGGTGTTGAAGTTCCTTTGGAAACTGCTCAAATACTTTGGCAGCGATAGTGAAAGGTGAAAGGCGGTGAAAGGCGGTGAAAGGTGAAAGGGTGAAAGGTGGAAAGGTGTAAGGTGTAAGGTATAAAGAGCTGCCATGAAAATATATAAGCAAAAGTGAGTGACACAAGGATGCCGCCATGAAAATACTTCTGCTGGCCTCCCAAAAAATAATTGTTTAAACTATGTCAAAGTAGAACTATGTTGAAGCAATAAATGAAATAGAATAAGTAAAGTAAACAGCAATGAATGCACAACAACTTGTAGAGACCGCGGGAATGCTGGTTGCAGACGACAAAGGTCTGCTGGCAATGGATGAGAGTAATCCAACCTGCAACAAACGATTTGCCCTTTTAGGAATTGCACAAACAGAAGAGAAGCGCCGCGATTACCGGGAATTAATTGTCACCACTCCAGGTCTTGCTGAATCCATTAGTGGTGCGATCCTTTTCGATGAGACGATCCGCCAACAGAAGAAAGACGGGACTCCCTTTGCAAAAGCGCTTATTGATGCAGGTATCATTCCGGGAATCAAAGTAGATATGGGGGCAGTAAACCTGGCGGGTCATCCCGGAGAGAAAATCACAGAAGGTCTCGACGGACTGCGTGAGCGCCTCGCTGAATACGTGCAGATGGGCGCACGTTTCGCAAAATGGCGGGCAGTGATTGCAATAGGTGATGGCATTCCCAGCAAGGGTTGTATCAATGTCAATGCAAATGCCCTCGCTGTCTATGCAGCATTGTGCCAGGAAGCAGGGTTAGTGCCAATGGTTGAGCCGGAAGTGCTGATGGATGGCGATCATACTTTACAGCGGTGCTTCGGGGTAACCAGCAAAGTGCTTCACACCATCTTCAACCAGTTGTATATGCAAGATGTCATGCTCGAGGGCATGATACTGAAACCAAACATGATACTTCCGGGATTGGATTGTCCTAATCAGGAATCGGTGGATGAGGTGGCGGACACTACGGTGAAGTGTTTTTTGCAAACCGTTCCTGCTGCTGTTCCTGCTATTGCCTTTTTATCGGGCGGACAGTCGGGTCAGCAAGCTTCTGAGCGTTTAAATGCTATGAATCTAAAATACAAGTCACAACTGCCTTGGGCTCTCACGTTTTCATTTTCCCGCGCTATTCAGCAACGGGCATTAGAAATATGGCAAGGCGACGAGGCCAACGTAACGGCAGCCCAAGAAGCATTGTATCACAGGGCAAAATGCGACCGTGCTGCAAGACGTGGAGAATATAATACTGAAATGGAAAGGAATGAAGCATGATGACAAATGGCTTTTGCTAAAGATCCTTCAATAAAAATTGTATTGGAATATTAGCTTTCGTTTTCTAATCTTTTGTCTGCTATTTTAAAAAATGCAATTATAAATCATAAAACTTTTCCTATGTCAAACTTAATAGTTACTACTCCTGAAATGCATAAGATCACAGATTTTAAAATCAATGTTAAGTATTTCCGCCCCGGAAATGTTGTAGCTTATACACCTGTAGAATTTGAAATATTCATAAATGAAGAAAATGTCAAAGCTATACCGTTACCTGGTACTCAAAATCAGCTACTTATTAATTTGCCAAATGAATTAATGTTTCAAATTAAAGATGACAAAATTTGTAACTGTAAAGATTCTGAAAAAGAAATTGTTGAAGACATAGTAAGCAAACTGGTTGAAATGACTATAGTTAAAACATTGGAAAAATCTGACGGAAAAAGCAGGAGTTACGTCAGATCAATAATTGGTTGCTAAAACGCCTGTAATATTTTTTGTAACATTTCTACAGTAAGCGTATTTCTTCCATGTAAGGTTTCTTCCAAATTTATAAAACTGTTAAACAGTAAATGTCTAAAGCCTCATCTGATAACCAGGTGCATTGTATCTTTTAATTCTGCAAGATTTTCAATAACCATTTGTTGCCGCGGGAGATAACAGTTTTATACTAATTAGTAGAAAACATGGGATATGTGTAAGACTTCCTTTTAAATGTGTAACGATTCCGGTATAAAAGGTATTGACCTTTGCAGTATAATTCTGATTAGTATAAAAATATTTTTATTATGATAAATAGCATGGATATTAACCTCGAAGAAGACATTATTAACAAACTGGGCTTAAGTCTATCCGACAAGCTTATTAACGCTCAAATTACACCTGGTGCCAGGGTATTTGAATATCCGCATTTAGAAAATGTATTTATAATGGAAAATGATTTATACGGCAATACAATGCCAAAAGATTCATGTTTCATTGCTTTTTACGGACAACATGGATTGATAGGAAAACCTTTAGAAGTTGAAACACTTAGAAATGCTACTGTAGAGGATATTAAAAATATGGTTGAGATTAATAATGAAGGCTAAATGAAATAAGGTTAACTGTTTTTCGTGCTGCTTGTTCTTCATCCGTAAACTATTATACTTCCCGCCTTATAAGTTTGCGCATTGCCGAATATATAACAAAGCGTCTCAGTGTGCGACGCAACAATGAAAAATAGTAGCAATACAGACCGGCTCATAAAAACTCATTACACATTTTTATGTAGCGCTAAGTATATAAAGTTTACCTAAGGCACATTTTCCTGATAACCCGCAAGCGACTATTGATTTTATCTAAATAAAATGAACTGACGCTTTCAGTCTTTAAGTTTTATTACGTGAATGTACAAGCCCGGTTTTAAGAACTATCAAAGTCCGAATATTTAGAAATGCAAATCTTGTATCTTTTTTTCTTTATCATGGAATAAAATAAAAACAGAACTTTTAAAATTTTTAAGATGAATGACCTTTTAGAAACACCAACAAAAAGAGACAAGCCGCTATCGCCTGAATTATTAAAGAATATGGATGCCTACTGGCGGGCTGCCAATTATTTATCAGTCGGGCAATTATACCTGCGGGACAATCCGTTGCTAAAGGAACCTCTGAAACAGGAGCATGTAAAGAATATGCTGCTGGGGCATTGGGGCACTACTCCGGGTCAAAACTTTATTTATACGCATTT
>CAXUMK010000207.1:6149-10389 GCA_964251885.1 uncultured Segetibacter sp.
TTGATATGATCTATATATCCGGTCCTGGTCACGGCGGGCCGGCAGTGGTTGCAGGCACTTACCTCGAAGGTACTTACAGCGAGGTGTATCCTGCCATCACACAGGATGAAGAGGGGTTGAAAAGGTTGTTTACACAGTTCTCTTATCCCGGCGGTATTTCAAGTCATGCATCTCCGCAAACGCCTGGTTCTATACACGAGGGTGGCGAATTGGGTTATTCTCTTAGTCATGCCTTTGGTGCAGTATTAGATAACCCTCAATTGATCGCTGCCTGCGTGGTGGGAGACGGCGAGGCAGAAACCGGACCTTTAGCTACAGCATGGCATTCCAACAAATTCCTCAACCCGCTTACTGATGGAGTTGTATTGCCCATTTTACACCTCAATGGTTATAAGATAAGTAACCCGACCGTTTTAGCAAGGATCACCCATGAGGAACTCGACGAATTATTCATTGGTTATGGATGGACACCCATATTCGTTGAAGGTTCTGAGCCGGTAATAATGCATCAGCTTATGGCCGGTGCATTAGACAATGCGGTTAATCAAATAAAACAAATAAGACAGGAAGCATTTGAAGACGATAATCAAACAAGACCCCGGTGGCCGATGATTGTTTTAAGGTCTCCAAAAGGTTGGACAGGCCCTAAAGTAGTCGATGGAAAGCAGATAGAAGGAACCTTCAGATCGCACCAGATACCGCTTTCCGTTTCTGCATCTGCACCAAAAGACCATTTGCAACAATTGGAAAATTGGATGAAGAGCTATAAACCCGAAGAACTGTTCGACGAACATGGTCGCCTGATGCCGAAATTGATGGAACTGGCGCCAAAAGGTGAACGCCGGATGGGCGCTAATCCAAACACAAACGGAGGTGTTTTACTAAAAGATCTACGGATGCCTCAATTTAGAGACTATGCCCTCGATGTACCTGTACATGGAGTGGATGGTGAAGGCGATGTGCATGTGACCGGTCGCTTCCTTCGCGACGTAATTAAGCTAAACAATGATAGCCGCAATTTCAGACTCTTTGGTCCTGATGAGACAGTGTCGAACCGGCTTGAAGCGGTATTTGAATCTACCAACCGTCAGTGGAATGCAATTATAGAAGAAAATGATGAGTTTCTTGCCGCATCGGGCAGGGTAGTGGAAATGCTGAGCGAGCACCAGTGCGAGGGCTGGCTCGAGGGCTATTTGCTTACCGGAAGGCATGGCGTTTTCAATTGTTACGAAGCTTTTATACACATCGTAGACTCTATGTTTAACCAGCACGCCAAGTGGTTAAAAATGACCCGCGAAATTGCATGGAGAAGGAAGATCGCTTCGCTAAATATACTGCTCACTTCTACCGTATGGCGGCAGGATCACAATGGCTTTACTCACCAGGATCCGGGTTTTATTGATCATGTAATAAATAAGAAATCCGAGATCGTTCGTGTGTACCTTCCACCTGATGCCAATTGCCTGTTATCTGTAATGGATCATTGCCTGCGCAGCTATCATTATGTAAATGTAATCATTGCAGGCAAACATGCGTCACCTCAATGGCTCAGTATGGATGAAGCGGTTGCACATTGCACCCGTGGAATAGGTATGTGGAACTGGGCAAGTAACGACCAGGATTGCGAACCTGATGTAGTAATGGCTTGCAGCGGCGATGTGCCTGCGCTGGAAACACTTGCCGCAGTATCTATCATAAGAGAGCATTTACCCGATGTAAAGATCAGGGTGATAAACGTGGTTGACCTGTTAAAGCTTGAACGGCAATCGGAGCATCCGCATGGTTTGAGTGACAGGGATTTTGATTCTCTATTTACAAAAAATAAACCTGTCGTATTTGCCTTTCATGGTTATCCCTGGTTAATTCACCGCCTGACTTATAACCGTACCAACAACAGCAATATTCATGTACGCGGCTATAAAGAAGAAGGTACGATAACCACTTCTTTTGATATGACCGTATTAAACGACATGGATCGTTTTCACCTGGTAATAGATGTGATAGACCGCCTGCCGCAAACAGGCAGCAAAGGAACCTACCTGAAGCAAAAACTGCAGGATAAATTGATTGAACACAAGCATTACATAAATAAAAATGGCGAAGACATGCCCGAGATAAGAAACTGGAAATGGACGAATAGATAAGCGTTGCAGCATGTAAGTATACATATACAGAACGCCGTATAAAATGTGAAATGCATTTATGAGCCGGGCGTATTGCTACTATGATTCATCGTTGCGTCGCACACTTGGACTGAAGGTACTTATTTCGGCAAAAGAAAGCCGTTATTGCGAGGCACGAAGCAATCCCTGCGCAATCAGGTTGACAGCGGATTGCTTCGTAAAAGATAGATTTATATTAATAGAGGTTTTAAAGCCTGAAAGGCTGTCATCTGAATAGCCGCCGGTGTAGCCGGCGGAAAAAGGTAAAACAAGATATCGAAACCCTGAAAGGGTGAAATCTTTTCCTACGTGGTTCTATTTATTCAACCCTTTCAGGGTTGTCAAACAACTTCCTGCTTTATCCATAGGTTGCACCTATGGCTATTCAAATTGTACCCCTTCGGGGTAGAAAACTTTTCAATTAATGACACTGAAATTTATATTATGTTATCTTCAAAGAACTTGTTTGGGAACCAAAAAATTAATTCTTATAATGACATCCACTCTAACCCTTTGAAAAACAAGAAGTAACGTATGGATGTCATTCAGCTTTTTTTCTTTTTTGGCTCCGAAAAAGTCGTTACTCGCAATGACGCAACAATTTGGAACGCATCCACATTAGGGGAGGTGTGTATTCTTTAACTTTTTAATGTATCAATTGAAACTCCATACACGTGGAGTTTTTCTTTTTCAAGTTCAATTTCTTTTTCAAAGACCAATCCCATTTTTTTCAGCAATTTAATTGAATGTATATTTTCAGGAAGTGTTGTAGCAAGAATGCGGGAGAGGTCGTGTTCCTTGACTAATTCATTTAAAACTGCCTTCGCAGCTTCATAAGCATATCCTTTTTGTGAAAAGTTTGGAAGAAAAGCAAAACCAATGTCATGATGTTCTAAATAGTCGCGCTTGATAAATGTGATCACTCCAATTGACTCCTGATCATCTTTTAGGATAACTACCCAATAAGAAATATTTTCGCTGTCCAGAATTTTTTGAATGTAAGCAATAGCTTCATCCTGGGAGGTTATATTCCGGTTTCCTATAAACTTAATCCAGCCTTCGGTATTTACTAATTCAAAAATAAACCTGTTGTCGTGTATGGTCAGAGGCCTTATCAAAAGGCGGTCTGTAGATATTAAAGATTGTAAGCTCATCTTATATAATTGCTTGTTTTTGGTAAGAGAACTAAAATAAGACAGCAGAAGTTAATAAAACAGTTTTGCTTTTTTTATTAGTCCAAAAGTTAGTGCCCAGATTAGTAATGAAATTAAAAGTTTGAAAGCAACCGTAGCTTCATCAGGTGCATTCCAAATTGTCGCTGATGAATTGTTGTCCTTTTGTGAGTTCTATCGTTTGTCATTGGCTTGACGCAGGGTAAGTTTCCCGTAAACGGGACAAGTAGTAGTGTATTCGCTGAATAAAGAACAAAGCGTACAAGAGTGCGACGCAACGTAAGCCTGATAGCAGTATGTCGCCGGGCTCAAAAAAAAATTATTGCACATCTGTATGCAGCAAGTAGTATAAGCATGAATATCAATTGCACTGTAGTGATATGTTTAGTGTCTTTGGCTTTAGTCCCACGTAAATGAAGGCCTTGTTTTCTTCAACTCTTCAAACAATTGTTTTGTCTTCTCAAGTTTTTTCTTATTAAAACGAAGCTGAGCTTTGCCTTTGCTGGATAAACCGTTTATTCCCGATAAGCCCTGAATGGTCCAGTTATAATTTCGTTTATTCCGCTCGTACCAGTTGTCTTTTTTTATTTTTTTAGGATTGAAAATATAAACAGTTCCTGTTTTTATAAGATAGTAGCTATGTGGATTATCGGTTACGTTTGCTGCCCAGTCTTCGGCTTTTATTAATGTGGCAGAAGTAGCGGGATCAATTATATAAATACTAATCCCGCCTTCTTCTTTCACCGGCACAGCCGCAGCTACATGGTATGTCCAGAAGTTTTTGAGATAACCTTTTTTTCTAAAAACGTACCCGCTGAAAACCCAGCCTTTACAATTTTGAATATTCCATTTATCCATCAGAATGCAGGCAGCATTTGCCCGGTCTTCACAATCGTTATTGGCATC
>CAXUMK010000208.1:0-2364 GCA_964251885.1 uncultured Segetibacter sp.
CATTGCGCGGAGGAACGACGAAGCAATCCCCCGGCATTAGTGCTTCATGGCTCATTTCATGGTTGCGTCATTGGAGCCTTGCTCAGCTTAGCGAAGCGATTCTAAAACCAACTGTCAACCCTATTGCGCGTTGGATTGCTTCGATCCTGTAAATCCAGGTTCAAACAATCCTTGCCCTGAAAATTTCCCACAGCACGATTCCTGCGGCTACTGAAATATTAAGCGAGTGCTTCATTCCCCACTGGGGAATTTCGATGCTTCCATCAACAAGTGCAAGCACGTCGTCCTGTACACCTTCTACTTCATTTCCAAATACGACTGCAATTTTATCATTCGCTTCAGTCATGAATTTTTGAAGAGGTTTACTGCCTTCGGTTTGCTCTACGGCAAATATTGTAAACCCTTTATTTTTTAACTCCCGCACGGCTTCTACTGCAGTTGGAAAATAGATCCAGTCAACAGACTCTGTTGCACCGAGAGCGGTTTTATTTATATCTCTGTGAGGTGGTTGCGGAGTATATCCGCATAAGCAGATCGCTTCAATTAAAAATGCGTCTGCTGTACGAAAAACGCTGCCAACATTGTGCATGCTTCGAATATTATCCAGTACTGCAATTACCGGTGTTTTTGCTGACTGTTTAAATTCTTCAACCGACTTGCGGCCCAGTTCATCCATGCTTAGTTTGCGCATGCAGCAAATATAAAACAGAACCACTGTTTACAGGCTGTAAAGGATTTTCGGAAAAGTTATTTATGTCCTGGCGCGGTTGCCTGCGCTAACAGCGAAATGCTGCGGCAAATAAATTTTCGGTATGTCACTTTTAATAATTAATATTAAAATTATTTATCCACGATGAAGTATTTAATACTAACTGCTTTAATGGCTGCCGCTGCACTTCACAGCTTTTCTCAAACCTATATTATGCTGGCGCCGGCCCTTACCAATGACGTAGGAACGTTGGCAGAAAAAGCAAACCTTTCATTTGAAGTCGGCAGGCAATGGGACGTCTTTAGCTTGGGATTAGACGTAGGCAAGACAAGTCTGGGAAAAGTAAGCGGCAGAGACACTACAGCATATTTAGAGATACGGCCCAACCTCAATATATTTCAGCAGGGGAAATTTACCAACACTTTTACGGCAGGAATAGGTTTTATATTCAACTCAAAACAAAGCCTGATGACGGAACTTACATCAGGTATCGAATATGCTTACAATCCTAAAGTGCACTTTAATATCTACTTCGGCCAATACTACTACAGCGGCAGGTACAATGCAAGTAATGTTACTTTTTTCAGTGTATCGGTAATGAGCTATTTTTCTGAGATGAAGAGCAAGTCATTGATACATCAAAACCAGGATAAATAAACGCAAAAATATAACTTGTAAAAAAGGGGAAAAGAACAAAAAAAGTACAAGTGAGTGACACAACGATGCTGAAGGATGTTCAATTGTTCGTTCCCAAAAAGCCTTTACAAAATTAGTGTTTTTGCAGGATGGTTACATAAAAATAATCCTCTAAATGCTTGCATCTGTTGTGCAAAAAGGTAATATTAGCGGACTAAATATAAACTTATGGAGCCGCTTTTCAACCTTGCGAGACCTGCTGAAGGCATTGTTTCGCCAAATGCAACATTCAGCAAAAGCATCTTTCAGCCATTGCCCTCTCCTTCCGGTAAGTCTCCTTATCATCTTGATATAAAACAAATTATTTCGGCAGCAGAATATGCCGATATCACGAAGACAAAAAAGATGATTTTTCATCTAACCGCTGATGTTGGCGGAGTAAAGAGTCCTGCTGACCAGGTACTGGTTGCAGACCACATGGAAATGCAGTTTACTGCCAGGGCTAAACCTTCTTTCCTTTATATTCCCGGCGACGTAGTGTATTTCTATGGGCAACTGAGTGAATACAATAATCAGTTTTACGAGCCTTATAAGTTTTACCCCGCCCCGATTTTTGCCATTCCCGGTAACCATGACGGTGACATTGATCCGACTGACAAGTCAAAACCAACAAGCCTGGAAGCTTTTGTAAAACTTTTTTGTGCTAAAAGCGCAACCACTCCTCCCGAGGCAGGTGATGCAGTTAGAACAACTATGACACAGCCCAATGTTTACTGGACACTGGTAACACCTGTTGCCAATATTATAGGCCTGTATACAAATGTGCCCGAAGGCGGTGAAATAAAGCCTGATCAGCAAAAGTGGTTTGTGAAGGAGTTAATTGCTGCGAATAAAGAAAGAAAAGAAAAAGCGCTGATCGTAACGCTGCACCACCCGCCTTACTCTATGGATGCACATCATGGCGCAAGCGTTAAGATGCAACATTTTTTAGACACTGCTTTTGAACAAGCGGGTGTGTT
>CAXUMK010000208.1:2374-10383 GCA_964251885.1 uncultured Segetibacter sp.
TTACCAGCGGTTCACAAAAAAAGTGGCAAATAAAGAAGTTGCCTATATTGTAGCCGGAGCAGGTGGCTACTGGCATCTGCATAATATAAATACAAGCAAAATAAAAGTAACGGCGCCGGGTCCATCGTCATTTGCAAATGTTACAATTGAGAAATACTGCGAAGACAGGCATGGATTTTTATGTATTGGAATAGATATGAATAAAAGGGTAATCAAAGGAGAATATTACACAGTACCGCGTATGCAGGAATCGTGGAAAGCTGCTCCTGTTTTGTTTGACACTTTTAAAATTAATATGACTAATAATACAATTGCATGATTGATCATATAAAAAACTTCTTCAACATTCCATACATCAAATCACAAAAAAAGCACACTTATGAAAAAGATGATCTATCTGCCAATTGCACTAATAATGATTGGTTTACTATCTCACCAGCAAGCTTTCTCACAAAAATATAAGAAGGCTGCAGATACAATTAAACTAAACAAAGAATATGCAGATGTAAGCAAAGACATTGCAGATATTCAGGGTAAGCTGTCAGAAGCACAGACTAAATTGCCGGAGCATCAGTCGAAAGCTGAAGCGGAAAATGGCCAGGCACAGGATGCAGCAGCGCAAAGCAGTCAGCAGGCATCGAAAGCAACAAACGGCGACTTAAAAGATGCAAAACGTGCAAAAAAGAAAGCAAAAAAAGCGTTGAATGAGGCTGAAGATGCAAAGGATGCTAACAACAAAGTAAAAGATGACAATAAAAAGATAGAAAAGCTGAATAAAGAATTGGCAAAAAAACAGCAAAGATTACAGGAACTCGATGCAATGCGTACTTCTATAATGAGTACGCCTGCACAATAGAGGCTTTGATAGAACGCTGATTTTATGATGGGTCTTACAAGATTTGAATTACTTCAATCTAAAATCATAATGTCAGTGTTCTATTTTTTTAAAAAAAGAATACAGGTGGAAACATACATCTCAATTCTTCGTGGAATTAACGTAAGCGGGCACAAGAAAATAGAAATGGCCGGGTTAAAAGCGCTGTATGAAGAACTGCATTTTAAAGATGTGACAACATACATTCAAAGCGGAAATGTCATCTTCAAAACAGCAAAAAAGGTTTCGAATAGTTCTCTTTCCAAAACAATTGAACAGGCTGTTTTTCAAAAATACAATTTCCAGGTTCCTGTTATCACCCGCACCCTTCAGGAAATGGAACAAATTATTTCTGTCAATCCATTTCTTACAGAAAGTGATATAGATACTGAAAAACTGCATGTCACTTTTCTTTCTGAAACACCTGATACGATAAAGTTAGAGAACATCAACAATTTCAATTATCCTCCCGACCGGTTTGTAATTACCGGTAAAGAAGTCTTTCTCTATTGCCCTGTTAACTACGGAGAAACAAAACTTTCAAACAACTTTTTTGAGAGTAAATTAAAAGTGACTGCCACTACCCGAAACTGGAAAACAGTGAATAAACTGGTTGAATTGGCAAAGGCTAAATAGTTATATTAAACGCCGTATAAATATGCAGTGATTTTTTTATGAGCCGGGCTTTATTGCTACTATTTTACATCGTTGCGTCGCACTCTTGAAACGCTTTGTTCTATATTCGGCAATACCCAAAACCTATAAGGGGAAGTTTAAGAGCATATTATCTAAAATCGAACCTAAGTACTGCGTGCAATGGCTCATAATTCAACTGTTTATTTTTTTGGCTTTGAGGCCCCATTAACTCAGCAGATTGAAATTTTGTTCCTATGGGGCTAATGCCGTGCATAAATCCAATGCTTCCGTCCGGGAATGGCGGATTTGTATTTTCGTTATTTGCTGCTGCAGGTTTTTGCGGTTTCAGCATTTGGAGAAACAGGTTATTTGTTTCGGTGTAAATGGTAAAATCACGTTCTTTATTCTGCAACTGTACCCAGTATAACTGAGAATGCCAGCCTTTAAATTCAGGATAGTTCCAGTTTTCGCCGGTAACTGTATTGTTGTATTTTTTCTCCCAAACCCCCAGCCTTGTACCTTTTAAACGGTTCTTCCAAACCCGGTAAGGTCCGCGTCCAAGCCACTTCATCCCGTCAATTTTTTCTTCCGGATAGTTGAAAGTGATGCCCATAAAATTTACATCACCCTTTATATTGTACGAGTATTCAAGTTTTGGCAACTGCCCGCTTTCAAAAGTCCATTTTACCTTGTACATACTTTCTCCTTTATAAACAGGCTCGACGATAAAAGCATTTCCTTCTTTATATTGCCTGAACTCAGTCAGAGCTTGTTGTACTCCGGCAAGCATGGGTCCATTACTAAGTGAAATATCTTTTTTGCTGTTATTCACCTTATTTAAAAACCCCGTTGTCTTGTCGAAGTAATAAGTAATGTTGTCGCAATTAACCAAGAAAATATTGTTTTCATCTTTGGCAGTAACCGCTGCAATTGCAGCAATGCTTTCTGCCTTTTTAGCTATTTCAATAGTCTGGTGCAACGGCCACGACCACGTAAATATTTCTTTCCCTTCAGGATTATAAGCGGTCAGGTATAAAGCATCTGCACCGTTATTTTTAGTAAAGGGAATACTTATCCAGCCTTTTTCATGCGGAGCCAAAGAAGGCGCTTTTGCTATTCCTTTACTAATAATGTTCACTTCAGTATTTGCATCGTTGGCTTTAGCAAAGCTTACCAATTTCCATTGAAAGCTGCACTGGTTTAAGTTGGTGTACAGGTAATCATTTTCAATCAGCAACCTGCCATCAAATTTTACAGGTAATGTTGTGGTATGAACAATAACGGGAGACCAGATTTCTTTAATCGTATAAAAGCTTCCCTCCTTTTCACGGTGCGGGCCAACAATTCCATCAGGTGCAAAATTTCCTGCAACATCTATTATTCCGTCTTTATCAGTTCGCACAACACCTTCATCATGAAAAGACCATAAAAATCCCCCGGCAGAGTAAGGGTGCTTTTTCATTGCATTCCAGAAGTCTTCCAGCGCTGCACCATGACCTCCGTCAAACAAGCCATGCATAAACTCAGTCGGATAAAAAACATCGTCATTATATAAAGCTGAATTAGTCACGTAATAAAAGTCAGGATAATGTTTTGCATCGGTACCATTAAACTTCTCCCACGGATGCATTACAAAACGTTTTTGCGGATCGTACAAACTAAAATCACCATCCACTGACCTGTTCCAGCCGCCTTCGTTTCCATTATCCCATATAATGATTGACGGATGATTTACATCTCTCGGAACCATTTCTTTTACCAGCCTTCGCGCAGTAACTGTATCATAAGATGCCTGCCACCCGGTTAATTCGTCCAGCACAAACAGACCCAGGCTGTCACACAAATCGAGAAACTCCTGGTCAGGCGGATAATGAGACATGCGCACGGCATTCATGTTCATTTCTTTCATCAAACCAATGTCGAGCAAATGAATACTTCTGCTTAATGTTCTGCCGCTTTCGGGCCATTCGCTGTGGCGGCAAACGCCTTTAAAAACAACTCTTACATCATTTACATAAAAACCATCATGTAGTCTGAACTCAACCGTACGAAAACCAAAACGTTGTTTAATGGTATGAACAACCTTCGCTCCTTCTTTTATCGAAACGATTACATTATACAGATAAGGGTTTTCAGGGTTCCATGTATGAATGGCTGCCACCTTATTTTTAATGAATACGCTATCATTTGCAGAAACAGCAAAAGGCTTTGAAACGGGCTTTCCATTTAGTTCAAAAACCTGTGCTTCAATGGTTTGTTTGCCGGATGTATTTTGTGTAAATACCTGCATTGCAAAATCACCGTTTGCTTTAGCATCAATTGCCACCCGATCAATAAAAGTCACCGGAACTATCTTTAAATAAACAGGCCGGTAAATTCCGCCAAACAACCAGAAGTCGGCTTTACGTTCGGCCCTGTTGATTGATTCATTTGCAGAATGTTTACTTACTGCAACTTCCAGCAGGTTATCATTATCATTCAGCAAATCTGTTATGTCGTACTTAAACTGGTAAAATCCTCCCTGGTGAACAGGCCCTGCTGACTTACCATTTATCTTCACTTCGGTATCTGTCATTGAACCTTCAAAAAATATAAAGATCTGTTTGTTCTTCCACGAAGGCTCTGTTTTGAAATGATATTTATACAAGCCTTTCTCATCGGGGTTAACTGCATCAGTATAATAATTGTAAGTACCAAACTTTTGCAGTTCCCAGTTGGAAGGGACACCGATTGTTGACCACTTGCCGCTGTTCTGGCCTTTGGTCACCATAAAATCCCACGGGACTGTGTGGTCTTTATCTGTTCCGGATAAGTAATGAATGATGGTTTGCTGTGCATGAACAGAAAAGTACATACAGCAGAAAGCGGCAAGCCCTATAATTGTTTTCAATATCAAAAATTTTAGAATGAAACGAGATACTTATGCATGCAAGATATAAGGTGTTAAGGTCTAAGGTGTATGGTGTAAAGTCTAAGAAAGTAGGTCTGTCATTCTAAATCGCCTACGCTTAATTTAATGCAAGTTCCGGTTGCGTCTACCTGTATGCCTTTCTGACTGCCTGCTACAACCTCTCTTCCCGATATTACATAACCGTTATTTCGCAGGTAGTTGGCAATCATAAAACCATTTTCAGCATTACTGTTGTTTATTATTTGGATTGAGATACACTTTGTGGGATTATTAGCCTGCAATTTTTCTAACCTGACTTCATTCAGGATTTGAAACATTTTATTGCTGTCTACGGGCTTTACAACTTTCGCGTCTTTTCGCTTATTTTCATCTGAGACTGCATTAACTGCCTGCAGTTCCTGATTGACAGAAGAAGATGTTTTTGAAACAGGTTTTGTTGCTGCAGTAGTATCTTTTTTTACAACTATATCTTTCTTAATAACTTGTGGCAATGTAGATTGAACCATATTTTTAGCCAGCCCTTTAAAGGTATCTTTTTTTTCTGTTGGCAGTTGTCCTGTATTTTCATTCGGTTTGTTTAAGGCTGTTTCCGGTGTATTTCTTTTATGAATGACAAACAGTATCATAACTTCTATGACAGCTAATACAAACGTGACCAAAATAACTCTTTTAACAATCATCCCCGTCTTCGATTCCTTTCGATAGGGATTCATCACAATAGGCCTGTGTTTTTTTGATGGCATTCAGTTTCGTTTTGATTCAGTCAATTTTCTTAAAACATCCTTTTTATAGCCGGGCTAAAAATACTACATTCTGCTTTATTACATCTGCGCTTTTAAATTAAATAGATCGCTAAAGTCAACAAGTTACAACTGCTATAAGAAGATGAAACATGCATGACAGAAACAGGTTGCCAAAAAACTGTTCTGTACTTCACGCCGGGTAATTGCGCATTGCTGAAAATTGAACAAAGCGTACAAGTGTACGACGCAACGATGCCCATAGTAGTAACACAGTTCGGCTCCAAAAAAAACAGTGCACTACTTGTCCCGTCATTACAGGATTTTTATACAGTGCGAAGTATAACAGTTATGTGTTTGCTGCTAGTTACAACATATTGGATTATCAGGGAAAGCTGCAGTAATGTTACATACTACAGAAGATGTATTAAAAAGGTAAATACACTTTAAAAGTTGATCCTACGCCCGGCACGCCTTCTGCCCTTATGATACCGTGATGATTTTCTATTACTTTCCTAACAATCGACAAGCCAACGCCCGAACCAGCGTATTCATTCTTTCCATGAAGACGGGTAAACATCTTGAAGATTCGCTCAACATACTTTTGCTCGAAACCAATACCATTGTCAGCGACTTCGATAAGATGGTAAGGCTGGCCGTTGTCGGTTGCAGTACTTGCCTGAATAGTAATGTGCGGAGCCTCACCGGGTTTTCTATACTTAAGTGCATTGCTCACCAGGTTTTGAAACATTTGCTGCAATTGCCGCCTGTAACCCTGCACCGTTGGCAATTGACCAACATATACAACGGCTTCTTTTTCTTTAATATCCAGTTCCAGGTCTTCAAGCACCAATTGCAGCTTTAAATTAAGGTTCACACTTTCCTTTTCAAGCGAATGCTGACTCACATGCGAGTAAAGCAGCAGGTCATCGACTAAAAGCTCCATACGCTTTGATGCATTCTCAATTCTTTCAAAAGAAAACAACTGTTTTTCCTGTAACTGGTTTTTCAACTCATTTTTTAGCTGCGAAGTAAAAATGCTTATCTTACGGATGGGCTCCTTAAGGTCATGTGAAGCTGCATGTGCAAACTCTTCGAGGTTTTGATTAGATCTTTCCAGTTCTTCTATCTTTCCCTCCAGTTGAAGCTGAAGGTTTTTAAGCCTTGTAAAATCAGTAAAGTGAACGACAACTTCGTTTCCTAATCTGGAGGCGCTCATTTGATTATGTAAATCCAGTCCATCCACATTATAATGTATCTCCCATGTATCGCTGATACCGGTTCTAAAAGCTTCTGCAACCTTTGTAAAGCTTGTTGTATTCAGGTAGCCGGGAAACACCTCGCTTACCTTTTTGTTGATTAGTTGTTCAGGCTTTGCATTGGCATAGGCAGAATACACTTCGTTGGTTATTTTGAAACAGAAATCAACAATTTCGCCATCAAAGACCGGCTCCAGCACCTGCAGAGGTTCTTTGAACAGGTTGATGATTTGTTGTAAATAGGCATTGGATGTCAGCAGGTCTTCACGCGCCTTTTCAAGTTCAGCGGTACGCGATATTACTAAGCCCTCAATTTGTTTACGTGCTGTTACCGCGGTGGTCGTTTCTATACAGGTTACCAGTACCCCGCAGATGCAGCCTTCCTCATCAGTAACGGGACTGTAGCTGAACGTCCAGTAAACATTATCAACCGAGCCGTTACGGTAAAAAGGAACGAGTTTATCCTCAAAATAAACCGCTTTGCCCGTAGTCATAACTTCGTTCATTAACGGGCCTGTAAAGTCCCACACATCGGCCCAAACTTCTTTGCCTTTTTTTCCTATAGCCGGATGCTTTCCCTCGGTTCCCATACTTGGCTTAAAAGCATCGTTATAAAAGCAGAGAAGGTCATCACCCCAAAAAAGGAACATCGGGAAGGCAGACCGCAACATATTACCCAGCGTAATTTTTAAACAGGATGGCCAGTGCTCAATTGCAGCTAAAGAAGTAGTTGCCCAGTCAAAGTCACGTATCACTCTGCCCATTTCCCCGCCATTGTTTAAAAAGGCAGTTTTGTTTTGTATATGCGTTGAATTCACTGTGTCTGCTGTTTCTGATAAAAAAATGGATTTACAGATTGTACTGCAAACGAAGATAATTTTTTTAATACTGCTTGTTTACTTTTTGAAAAGATTAAAAGCCTCCTAAATCCCCCAAAGAGGGACTTGAAAAAAGGCAAGTAGAATTTTTTTTGAACCAGGCAGAATTGCTACTATTAGACAGCCGTTGCGTCGCACACTTCCTCTGCAGGTACTTTGTTCGGCAATGACCGCACAGTGTAGTAAAGGATGCCGAAGTGTGCGACGCAACAATTGCCGATGCGATAACTAATGCCGGCTCCCAAAAAATTCTACTTCGTGCTATACCCCACTTCATACTGCAAAGCCTCAATTGCATTTGACAAATACACAAAAGGCGAATTCCAGTTGATAGCTATTTCATTTGTCGAATAAGAACAATCACTGTCAAAATAAGTGGTTTCAGGTTCTGAAAATTCATAGCCTGTACAATGGTCTTGCTTACCGGGATTTGGACCGCCGGCAAGTAAACCCGGAACCGGGTCTGTAACACCATCCGACACTGACTGGCGATGATGCGGGTGCATCGGCGACTTGCTGCCGACACCTGTAAGAAATGAATAACCGGTTGCATTGCGGCCTAAAATATAATCGAGATTTGTAAGCGCATAATCTATGTACTTTTTATCTTTTGTCAGCAGGTAAGCATTGATGAGAACGATACCCTGGTTTGCTGCCTTCGAGTTGCTTCCCCACCCAAAATCGCGGGGAGATTGTCCCATAACAGTTTGA
>CAXUMK010000209.1:0-10362 GCA_964251885.1 uncultured Segetibacter sp.
ATGTAATGCGCCACAGAAGCCCATGCAGATGAAAAAAACATTTACGAAACAATTCTTGAATTTTTCGCACAGTCTGTCGTTGCGTCGTTGCGTCGTTGCGTCGCACACTTGTACTTTTGTTCATTATTTAGCAATGAACAATCTTATCCTGCGTGCAGTATAGTGAGATGTTAAAGCTTTTATTGAAAAGGAGGATTTATCTTTACTTCGAACAATAAATTGAGCAGCAAATAAGATGAGTAATATCTTAGAATATAAGGGCTATTATGCGAGTAGACTTCAGTGCACAAGATGAAGTTTTTTATGGAAAAATAATAGGCATTAATGATTTAGTAAGTTTGAGGGTGGCTCTGTTCAGGAATTAAAGAGTGCTTTTCAGGATTCAGTAGAGGATTATTTAGCAACCTGCAAAGAAATACAAAAGGCACCTGATAAAACATATAAAGGCAGTTTTAACGTTCGTATTCCTTCAGACTTGCATAGAGAAGCTGTGCTTTTTGCAGCCGCAAAAAATATTTCTCTTAACGACTTTATTAAGCATGCAATTAATAGTACAATTATAAAAGAAAAAGGCTTCACGCATAGTGGATAACAAATCAAAAGCTGTAACGTTTATTTCAACTTTATTAAACTTAGCTTCCCATATAAAATGTAAGCGCTTATATTTCCTGAAAACTAATCTTCAAAATCTCTTTTGTAGCAGGCTTTATCTTAAACCTGTCATCAATGCGGTGACCAACAATCCAAACCATTTTTTTATTCATTTCTATTACCCACACATTTTCCTTATCTGTTTTTGAAAGCTTCTGATCAATAAAAAACCGATTGAGCTTTTTCTTTTTTTTCATTCCTAAAGGATAGAAATAATCACCCTGTTTCCACTTGCGCAAAAGGAGAGGAAAAGTGATTTCTGCATAATCAACTGCAGCAATATTCTTAGCTGCAGGAATTTGAAAACCTTGCAGGTTTTCAATCAGTTCAATCTCTAATTTTCCATTGCTAAAAATAATTTTCTTATCCGCCTGTTCAATTAAAATATTAGCCGCTTCTGCAGTTTGCAGGGGAGAAATAATGAGCCAGCTTCTGTTCTTAATTATTCTATACGAAGAAGATGAAATATACTTGCCGGTTTCGCTTGTAAGCAAACCAACTGCTTCAGCAGTTTGATTTGCAGTGAAGCCAAAGTCTTTAATAATCTCATATACTATTGTTGAAAGCGGAGAGGTTTTCTGCAATTTCAAAACCGGTATGTGTACTTCATTGCCTTTGACTTCAAGCAATTTCTTTTTATGTTGTTCAACCGATTGTTTGTACAATTCTTCCGCTTCGGTAAACCGCTCAATATTCTTCAATAAGTTGTCCTCCACATTCGGGTAAATTTCTTTCAGTATTGGAAACAGCTTATGCCTGAAAAAGTTGCGGGTATATTTATCCGAAAGGTTAGAACTGTCTTCGACAAAGTCAATCTTGTTTTGCTTCGCATAAGCAAGCAACTCGTCCTTCTTTGCAAACAGCAAAGGCCTGAATATTCTCCCTTGCACCGGTAAAATGCCATGCAAACCAGATATGCCTGTGCCTTTAAAAAAATTCATCAGCAAGGTTTCGATATTGTCATTCGCGTGATGAGCAGTGAGGATGTGAGGAGTGAGTCGGGAGTTTGGAGTGGGGAGTCGGGAGACGGGAGACGGGAGTTGGGAATGGGGAGTGGAAGGTTGGGAGTTATGAACTTTATCTTCACTTTCTATTATCTTATTAAACCAGTTATAACGCAATTCCCTTGCAGCGACCTGAATAGAAATTGTATTATCGGCAGCATACTTTTCGGTTTCAAATTTTTCAACCAAAATTTCTTTACCATACTTTTCTGCGAGGATTCTAACAAATTGTTCATCTCTTTCACTTTCTTCTCCCCTCAATTGAAAATTACAATGGGCTATAAAAAAATCATATCCCGACTTGAATAGTAAATCGCATAAAACCACACTGTCCACGCCTCCGCTTACGGCCAGCAATTGCTTTTGCTTTGGCTGAATAAAAGGGAATTGTTTCAGATGCTTAATAAATCGTTCCTGCAGATTCATAGTAAAATAAAACCCGCCTGTGTGCAGACGGGTTTTTATCAAAAAAATCTTGTAATTAACTAAATTTCATAAATGCTATTATAAGACCAACTATAGCAATAGCTAAACCTACCATCCGTTTTGTAATGTCAACTTTAGATTCTGATATTTTAGCATCCTGATGCGCATTATCTTCTTTCATTGCAAATGCCATTACTTTTTGTGGCGTTATATGGTTGGGTTCTTTCACTCGAATGCTGATTGTAATTTTTAATGACCAAATTTCATAAATCCTATTATTAAACCAACTATTGCAATAGCTAAACCCACCATCCATTTTATGGTATCTACTTTTGCTTCACTAATTGTACTCAGTAACTTACCCTCCAATTTTGCCAAATCCTCTTTTGTTGCAAAAACATAAGTCTTTTCATTAAGCTTTGTTTCTACTTTAGTTTCAAGAATTTGGATAAAAGCCTCCGCTTCTCCTTCACCAATCCTGGCTTTCAATAATTCGTATAATTTAATTTCTGAAACAAACATTAAAATGATTTTTTAATCGAACTAAATTAATGAAATTTCCACTCTTTTCCGTCACTTCAATATTCTCTCTTCTCCCTTTAGGGCCCGGGCTTGGGTTCCTTCTTCGCCTCCTTTGCCCACGTATCTTTCAAACTAACCGTTCTGTTAAAAACCAGTTTATCAGTTGTACTGCTTTCATCCAGGCAAAAATATCCTTTTCTTAAAAACTGGTAAGGCTCGCCGGCAATTGCTTTTGCCAAAGCCGGCTCAATAAATACATTTGACACAATTTGTAAGCTGTCAGGATTAATGTAATCCTTAAAATCCCCTTCTTCAACCGAAGGATTTTCAACTTTAAACAGCCGGTCATACAAACGGACTTCTGAAGTTACCGCATGTGGCACACTCACCCAATGAATAGTTCCTTTTACATTGATGCCACTTGTATCATTTCCGCTCTTGCTTTCAGGAATATATTCTGCAAATACTTCAGTTACATTTCCGGCTTCGTCTTTATTAAAACCTGTACATTTTACTATATATGCGCTTTTCAAACGAACCTGCAAACCTATCGCCAGGCGGAAGAATTTTTTAGAAGGCTCTTCCATAAAATCTTCTCTTTCTATCCAAAGTTCTTTTGAAAATGGTATCGTTCTGGTTCCTCCGCCGTCTTCCGCTTCGGGATTATTTTCTCCGGTCAGTTCTTCGACCTGTCCGTCAGGATAATTGGTTAGTACCAGCTTTATCGGGTCTAATACTGCCATACGACGAACCGCATTTTTATTCAAATCTTCACGCACACAAAATTCAAGAAGGCTTAAATCAATCATGTTCTCTCTTTTCTGTACGCCTATTTTATCACAAAAAACGCGGATGCTTTCCGGAGTATATCCCCGGCGACGGTACGCAGCAATGGTTGGCATTCTGGGGTCGCTCCAGCCTTCAACTATCTTTTCATTTACCAGTTGCAGCAACTTGCGTTTGCTCATTACGGTATAAGTAAGGTTAAGCCTCGAAAACTCATATTGATGACTTGGAAAGATCTCCAGCTTCTCAATAAACCAGTCATACAGTTCACGGTGAGGGATAAACTCAAGCGTACATATAGAATGGGTAATATGCTCGATGCTGTCGCTTTGGCCATGAGCAAAGTCGTACATCGGGTAAATGCACCATGCATCCCTGGTTCTATGATGATGTGCATGTTTTATACGATACATCAGGGGGTCGCGCATGTGCATATTAGGACTTGCCAGGTCAACTTTTGCTCTCAACACCTTTTGTCCATCTGCAAACTCACCCGCTTTCATTCTTGCAAATAAATCCAGGTTTTCATCTATACTTCTGTTGCGGTATTCATTGCCTTTTCCCGGCTCTGTCGGCGTTCCTTTCTGGGCAGCAATTTCTTCAGGAGTACTGTCATCAACATAAGCAAGACCTTTATTGATAAGGTCAACCGCAAACTGGTATAGTTGCTCAAAATAATCAGAAGCATACAATTCCTGAGACCACGTAAAGCCAAGCCATTTTACATCTTCTTTTATACTGTCAACGTACTCAACGTCTTCTTTTACAGGGTTGGTATCATCGAAACGAAGGTTTGTTTTGCCGCCATATTTTAAAGAAAGGCCAAAGTTGAGGCAAATGCTTTTTGCATGACCAATATGTAAATATCCGTTTGGTTCAGGAGGAAAACGGGTAACAATGCTCTTGTATTTTCCACTCGCAAAATCAGCTTCAATGATCTCTTCGAGAAAATTGAGGCTTTTTTCTTCCGTCTTTATTTTTTCTGCATTCATCATTTAGTATTAAGTGCGAATTTACAGATTTAAGCCGGATGATGAGAGATGAGGAAAGAAGATGACAGATGTCGGAAAAGAGGATGACAGATGTAAGATGACAGATGTTGGATGACAGAAAAGAAGATGACAAATGTAAGATGACAGATGACAGAAAAGAGGATGACAGTTGTTATACTTCACGCAGGATAAGTTTCCTATAAACGGGATAAGTAGTGCAAAGCCGAATAGCGAAAATACCGTACAAGGTGAGTGACACAACAATGCTTAATGCTTATTCTTCCGCTGGTACCCAAAAAAGAAGATGACAGTTCTCAGATGGACGATCTATCGTCTGTCATCCAACATCTGTCATCCGTCAACTGTCATCCGTCATCTGTCGTCTGTAGTCTATCATCTGTCATCTCAATATGCTATTCTATAATTTTTCCTAAAGGCTGCTGTAAAAAGGCGCTAAGTGCTATCTTCGCAGCCCAAATCACAAAAAGTTCTTTAGGAAAATGATCAGCAGAAGAAATATCAGGGTTAAGGTGATGCAAACTCTTTATACACTGAATACAGTTGATGGCACAGGCAACACAGAACCGGTTAAACTCTTAAAAAGGCAGGTTGACGCTTCGAGGCAGCTTTTTATTTACCTTTTATACGTTCTGACTGAAGTAGCACGTTACTCTGAAAAAGATGCGTTAAAACGTGCTTCTAAAAATCTTCCCAGCGCACAGGATATGAATGTAAATACAAAAATTGCAGGCAATGAATTTTTGTGGAAGATCTTAGAAAACGCTTCGTTTAAAAAGGCCGTAGAAGACGATAAGCCAAATTTGATTGAAGGCACTTCTTTGCAGATAAAGAAATTATACAACGATCTGGCTGAAACTGAGGAATATAAAAAATACATCGAAATACAGAGCAGGGACAAAAAGCCGGAAAAGGAGATCGTCATTTTTATATTTACCGACCTGATGCTTCCATCAGAAGACTTTACAGATCATGTTGAAGAACACTTTACCAACTGGGATGATGATGCAGAAATGATGAACCAGTTGATGCTGAACTATCTGCAAAAACCCCAGAGTTATAACCTGCAGGAAATGGTCGGCGCCGACAAATGGGATTTTGCAAAGAAGCTGCTGCAGACAGCACAGGACAAAAGAGAATATGCGCTGGAACTGATAAAACCTAAACTAAAAAACTGGGACGCAGAGAGAATTGCCGTTTTAGATATGATCTTGATGGAAATGGGCGTGTGCGAATTGTTGTTCTTTGAAACCATTCCAACTAAAGTTACCATCAACGAATACATTGACCTGGCAAAAGCATACAGCACGCCGCAAAGCGGGCAGTTTGTAAATGGCATACTCGATAACATACACAAAGAACTGGCAAGCCAGGATAAAATACATAAGGTAGCTTTTAAGCAAAAAGCGTAAACAACATTTTGAGAACAGCTTTTAATTGTATGAGAATTTATTTTTCAATCATTGCATGTATCGGCTTGGTTTCGTGCAATGGTAAAAATGAGAAAGTTTTGTCTGCAGCAGCAAAAGACACTGCAAACTATACCAGTATCAAATGGATTGATTCGGTGAAAAACATCGGCAATGTTGAGGCTGGTAAAAAAGCAGAAATAAAATTCAGATTTAAAAACACGGGCGGAAAGCCTCTTTACATCATATCTGCTGAACCGGGATGCGGCTGCACGGTAGCAGATTTTCCCAAAGAAGCGATTGCACCAGGCGCCGAAGGACTAATAACTGCAAACTATGATGTGCATGCCGGAAGCGAGGGTGAGTTTAGAAAAAATATACACGTTACCACAAATACCAAAGGTTCTGACAGTCACTATATCTTTTTTTACGGTGGCATAAAAAAAGACAGTTCTGCAAATGAAAAAGTGGCTGCGGAGGGTTCAGTTAAAACAAAAAAGTAAAATAATCTTTTATCAAAAAACAATTTAAATCAAATGTCAATGCTTCAATTCTCTTATTTACTATCTGCTGACCCCAAAGGCGGCGGCTCTATTCAGTTACTGATGATGGGTGGTATCATGCTTGTTTTCTGGTTATTTATGATACGTCCGCAGGCTAAAAAGGCTAAAATGCAAAAGACTTTCATAAACGACATAAAGAAAGGCGACAAGATCGTGACGATTGCCGGTATTCATGGCGTTGTATATCGCGTAAATGACGATAATACAACCATTCAGTTAGAAGTTAACCCCGGCAGTTATATCAAAATAGAAAAATCTGCCATCAGTCTCGAATGGAGCCAGGCGCTAAACAAACCTGTTGTAGCTACCGCAGAAATTAAATAAGCTGTAGGCTTGATAAAAAACCGAAATCTACAATTGAAAACATTCAATTTCAGGTTTCGGTTTTTATTTAGAACGTGTTCTAAAGCCCCTTTAGGGGTTTGGGTGTCTATGCTGAGAATAGGATTAACAGGCGGAATTGGAAGCGGAAAATCTTCCGTTGCGGGCATCTTTACTGTCCTGGGTATCCCTGTTTTCGATGCTGACAGGCAGGCTAAGCTGGTGATGGAAAAAGACCTGCAGCTTATTTTATCCATACAAAAAGTATTTGGAGAAAACAGT
This sequence comes from uncultured Segetibacter sp., assembly GCA_964251885.1. Taxonomy (GTDB): domain Bacteria; phylum Bacteroidota; class Bacteroidia; order Chitinophagales; family Chitinophagaceae; genus Segetibacter. Next base: position 6,975 of record CAXUMK010000209.1, read on the forward strand.
TATACAAACGGAAAGCTGAACCGGCCGTATATCGCTGACATTGTTTTCAACAACCCGGTTAAGCTCGAAGCATTAAACGCACTGGTTCACCCCGCCACCATCCTTGCCGCCAATAATTGGATGAATGTACAGACAACTCCTTACGTTATTAAAGAAGCCGCTCTTATGTTTGAGTCGGGTTCTGCTTCCAATCTCGATTATGTTATCGGCGTTCATTCACCTGAAAATATCCGCATAAACCGGGTAATAAAGAGAGATAACGTAAGCCGCGAACAAGTGCTTGCCCGCATGAACCAGCAGATAGATGAAGTCGTCAAAATGAAGCTTTGCGACTTTGTTGTAGAAAACGACGAGCAGCAACTGCTGATACCGCAGGTGTTACAGCTTCATGAAAAATTTCTTCAGTTGGTAAAGGAGAATGTAACAATTAGCTAATCAGCTAATTTGCTAATTGCTATACCTAACGCCGTATAAAAATGAGTAATTACTTTTTTATGAGCCGGGCTGTATTGCTACTATTTTTCATCGTTGCGTCGCACTCTTATACGATTTGTTCCATATTCAGCAATGCACTCACTTGTCCCGTTTATGGGAAACTTATCTACAACAAGTATAAAAGCATTCACATGAGAATAACGATTTACATACTGTTGCTATGTGTTGCAGGTTGCAGCAGGAAAGAGAAAGCGCCTGATGTTCTTGCTCTTAAAGAAATGAGCGAATTGGCAACCGTAGAATACACAGTAACTAAAATCATTAAAGCAAGCGACAATAAAACCTGGTTTAAAATAGGGGACCGCAAAATTTTAATGAGCTGCGAGGCGCACATAAAAGCAGGCATTGATATGAGTGCAATCAATAAAAACAGCTTTAAAATACAGGATAAAAATATTGAAGTGACACTGCCACAACCCAAAATTATAAGCCTGAGCATACCACCCGAAGCGATAAAAACGGAATACGAGGAAGTAGGTGTTTTTAGAGATAAATTTAAGACTGAAGACCGGGATGCATTGGCAGCACAGGCCGAGCGGCAAATAAAAAGCGCTGTTGATTCATTAGGAATACTGACCCAGGCAAAGGTGAATACTTCAATGTTTGTAAGCAATTTCTTAAAGAGGCTTGGCTATGAAAACATAAGCATTAACTATAGTGGAAACATGCCTTCAAATCAGTTGCAATGAAAAAGCTGCGAAGGATTGTTGTCATTATCATTATTGCAGCAGCAGGCTTTTGGCTGCTGCAGAAGTTAGATGTAATACCCTCACTAAAAAGCATATTTACATCTCAACCAGTGTCAATTGATGAAACACCCATACTTATAAAAGAGATCAAATCAATAGGACAACTGATTACTTACAGTTCGTCTGATGAGGTTGTAGCAGACTCGGTTATTCTTACAACTGGTGCAGCATTTGTCAATTCGTTTAACCGCTTTTCTCCTATGCCTTTGCTTCCTTCCGCCGAAAAAAAACTGGTTTTAATTGGCAGGGGAAAGGTATTGGCGGGAACCGACCTTTCGCTTTTAACAGACACAAGTGTTTCAATACAAAACGATACCCTTCGCATTTATTTGCCCAAAGCAAAAATTCTCGACGCCATTCTTAATCCCGGTGATTTTGAAACTTTTGTTGAAAAAGGTGACTGGTCCCAGGCTGAAGTAACACTTGTAAAAATACAGGCCCGCCGAAAGATGATAGCGCATGCATTGCAGCAAAACATTTTGCCCAAAGCAGAAACCAAAGCCAAAGCAATTATAGAAGATTTTTTAGGAAAAATGGGGTACAAACATATCCTGGTTTTCTAAAAACTTCTATGTTGTACCCATTTTATAATGTGGCACAACTTGATGTATGGAACATTGTCATCACAATGCCTGTAATAAAATACATACTTCATTTTATCCCGATAAAAAAATTATAAGCAGTTATACTTCCTTCAACTGCATTGAAACACATTTACTTGTACTGAAAACAGCTTTTTACTTTTTATAAATGCATTAAATGGCATAATTCTTACGACTGTTTAAAAAAAGGGGAAGTATGACAGTTGAACACTTTAACAGCTTAAGCGAGGAACAAAAGAAGATAGCCATTTTTGATGCAGAAAAAGTTACAGAAAGATCAGATGATCTGGCAAAATATGAGCTTTTTAAAATTGATAACTTTTTTGTCGAAACAAAAACAAGCATTCAATATAAATTCAAGAGGGTAATAGAAACATTTACATTAAGAGAAGTTCCGGCTGTATATGCAAGCCCCCTAAATCCCCCAAGTGAAGCCCCCTAAATCCCCTAAAGTGGGACTTAAGAAATACACGTGAAACTATAAACGCTTTTGAGAATGACTTTTTTAGTAGTTCCCCTTTAGGGGCGGAGGGGTTAGCCGCCTTTAGGGGCGGAGGGGTATCTTATCAATCCTAATCCATTTCATTCCCGCAGCTTCGGCTGCCTTTACTCCGGGCTCGCCGTCTTCAAAAACAATACATGATGCTGGTTCAGCGCCTAACTTTTCTGCTGCCAGTAAAAAAGGGTCAGCAGAAGGTTTTCCTTTTTCAGTTTCGCCTGCACACACAAGCGCGTTTACAAGGGATGCAATCCCCAAAACTTCCAAAGTCTTTTCTACCGTTTTTCTTGCGCTTCCCGACACAACGGCTATTTTATATTTTCCTGCACTTGCTTTTAAATGATTCACTACAAACTGAATGGGTTTTGTATCTTCTATAAATTCCCTGAAAAATAATTCTGACTTGCGCATTTCAAATTCTGCAGGATCGAAATGGCTGCCGTACCTGCTGTTAATCTGTTCAACCACTTCAGTGATCGGGTAACCTGCAAATTCATCTACAATTTCAGGATCGATCTTTATTCCTCCTTCTGAGGCCACTTGCACATAAGTATCTTTATGTGCCTGCATATTATCGGCTAAAGTACCATCGCAGTCATACAAAAAAGCGCTGTAATCTCCTTTTGTCAATTCGCACAATGCTTTGTATTTATCGTTACTGCTGCTCTCTTTGCTCATTTATTTTCTTTTTATTATGCGGCGCAATATACCCTCGTTCTTCGTCATATTTGTGTGGAATACATTTTTTTGGACCCAACAGAACAATATGAATGTAGCAGCCGTTGCGTCGCACTCTTCCTCTGAAGGTACTTTTTTCAACAGTTTGAGAACCGCAAAACCTTCGGGTGCATTTCTTTGTCGCGTCATTGCAAGTAATTAAAAGGTTAAGCTCTTCATTGCGAGGAGGAACGACGAAGCAATCTGCTCCATCAATAAAACGCGTTCCTATTCGGGAGCAGATTGCTTCGTTCCTTATAATGACATCCCTTCTAACCATTTGAAAAACAAGAAGTAACGTATGGATGTCATTCAGCTTTTTTTCT
>CAXUMK010000210.1:0-10272 GCA_964251885.1 uncultured Segetibacter sp.
ATGAATTTAAAGACCTACTCGAAAGCGCATTTTACATGACAGGCTCTATAGATGATGTCATAGAAAAAGCAAAGACAGGCGGCAATGAAGATAAAAAGAAAACCGTTAATGAAGATAAAGCGCAACCTGGCGCTGCTGTTAATTTGAAACAGTCAGTTGTGCCGGTTTAACTTACAGGGATAAAAAAGTGAATTGAATTTTTTTTGAACCGGACTGAGTTACTATTATGAGTCAGCGTTGCGTCGCACTCTTCTACTTTTTATTCTTTATTCGGCAAGCCAAAGAGGTCACTTGTATCCCTTGAGAACTATAAAAGCAATCGGCAATGGAACCAATATTAATGAACCTGCAGATCTTATTACCATTCAAAATCTTTCTGCAAAACAACCTGGTAAAACGGATTGTGGCAGAAACAAGCGCCGGTTCATTTGGTCTGTTACCGCAGAGATTAGATTGTGTGGCTGCACTCGTTCCGGGAATTTTTGAATACGAAACAGAACAAGGCATTGTGTACTTAGCAGTTGATGAAGGCATCATGATAAAAGCAGGAGCAGAAGTGAAGGTTTCTGTGCGAAACGCATATAGCGGAGAAAACCTCGGAAAACTGCATGAGTCGATAGAGAAAGAGTTTATGAACCTGGATGAAAGTGAAAAGAATGTGCGGTATGTAATGGAGAAATTGGGAAGCAGCCTTATTCAAAACCTGGAAAGATTTCAAAAAGCATAAAATGGAACCAGGCAATGAAAATAGTAAACAAGCTTTTAGCAGGCAGATAAAGGAAAAAGAAAAACGAAAAGTACGGTTTCAAAGCCAGGATAAGCTAAGTGCATGGTCGGGGCTGGGAATGGTTGGTATTGTCGGATGGTCAGTGGTTGTACCCGCATTGCTTGGAACGGCGCTGGGAGTATGGCTGGATAAAAATCATCCTCAATCCTTTTCATGGACCATCTCTCTTCTATTTGTCGGACTTGCTACGGGTTGCATTATTGCCTGGAACTGGATAGATAACGAAAAACGGGAAATCAATAAAAACATGGAAGATGATGAATGAATATATAAAACTAATTGCATCATTGGCAACCGGTCTTTTGCTCGGGTCAATATTTTTTGGCGGATTATGGCTGACTGTAACCAAAGCCATGTCTTCAGCTACACCTGCATTCTGGTTTATAATAAGTTTTTTAATAAGGACCGCAATTGTGTTATCTGGTTTTTACTTCATCTCAAATGGCAATTTTACAAGACTCATTGTTTGCCTATGTGGATTTATTTTAGCCCGGATGCTGGTTAAGCGACTACTACCAAATTCCAATTCTCATCCCCTGCACATCAAAAAGGGGGTTGCACATGAAGCTTAGTCCCGATGAAACCATTTACTGGCAACATGGTTCTATCGTTATAAACGCCACGATCGTATGGACATGGGTAATCATGCTCGTTTTGGTCGTTGGTTCAAAACTAATAACGCGTAATCTGCGAACCGATATTCATATTTCACGCTGGCAGGCTGCGCTCGAAATAATGGTAAAGGGGATCAATCAGCAAATTGAAGAAGTAGGTATAAAACAGCCTGAAAAATACATAAGCTTTTTAGGCACCTTGTTTCTTTTTATTGCCATCGCTGATTTCTGTATCATCTTCCCGGGTTACGAACCGCCTACAGCTTCGCTCTCTACTACTGCAGCGCTTTCCATTAGTGTATTTTTTGCCGTTCCTTTCTTTGGCATTTATAAAAGCGGGTTAGCCGGTTACCTGAAAACATATATAGAACCAACATTTATTATGCTGCCTTTCAATATCATCAGTGAAATTTCACGAACCATTGCGCTGGCAGTCCGCCTGTTTGGCAACATCATGAGCGGCGGAATGATAGTAGCCATTTTACTGAGCATAGTACCTTTCATTTTTCCGATCATCATGAATGTGCTTGGGTTACTTACAGGCATGGTGCAGGCGTACATATTCAGCATTCTGGCAGCGGTATACATTGCCGCGGCCACTGCCAACGATAAAAAAATAAAGCTGTCAGCAGCAAAAACAAATCAATAAAAAGGAGCATTACTTATGGATAGTACTACGATGATTGCTGTAACCTCCATTGTTACAGCAGGGTTTACCACCGGGATAGGTTGCATGATGCCCGCGTTAGCCGAAGGCCGCTCCGTATCAGGTGCTCTACAATCTCTGGCCCAACAACCTGATGCCGCATCTACCATTACCCGAACCTTGTTTGTGGGACTGGCAATGATCGAGTCAACGGCGATATATTGCCTGGTCATTTCGATGATACTCATTTTCGCCAACCCTTTTTGGAATCACGTGATCGCTAAATAAAAGAAGATGCTTATCAACTGGTTTACGGTCATTGCCCAGGTTGTCAACTTTCTTATTTTAGTCTGGTTGCTGAAACGTTTTTTGTATAAACCTATCCTTAAGGCGATAGATGACAGAGAAAAGCAAATTGCAGCGCAAATTGAAGATGCCGAAGCCAAAAAAGCAGCGGCAGCAAAGGATGGCGACGAATTTCAGCAGAAGAACAAAGCGTTTGATGATGAGCGAAATCAACACTGGACCAAAGCCCTCGAAGAAATCAAAACCGAACGTCAGCGACTGTTGGATGATGCACGCAAAGACTCTGTTGCACTACGGTCAAAACTGGAAGCAACATCGCAGGACGAACAGCGTAACATGAGCCAAATGATTACCCAAAAAACGCAGCAGGAAGTTTTTGGCATAGCCCGCAAAGCGCTCAAAGAACTGGCGGATAACAGTCTCGAACAGCAGATGGTAAATGTTTTTATCAAACGTTTCAAAGACATGAGTGCGAATGAAAAACAATCATTAACGGCTGCCTTTTTAGCCTCAAAAGAACCGGTTGCAGTACGAAGCACATTTGATTTAACTCAGTCACAGCAAGGTGAAATTAAAAATGCCGTGAAAGAATTACCAGGAAGTCCGATTGAGTTTACATTCAATACTTCACCGGATTTAATCAGCGGTATTGAACTAAATGCCAATGGCTACAAGTTATCGTGGAGCATTTCCGGTTATATCAGTTCTCTTGAGAAAGTGATTTCAGAAACAATCAATGCAAAACCGAAAGTAAACAAAGACGAAAAAGAACCCGTAGCAGAAGATGTTTAAAAAGATAAAAACAACTTTTTTGAGCCGGACTTAATTGCTACTATTTAGCTTTACTTGCGTCGCACTCTTTTACATTTTTTATTTATTCAGCATAAATGGAAAGAAAACCAAACTTTCTTCAAATTTTAAATTGAGTAGATTTTTATTACACTAAATCGCTTGTACCCATTTCTGAATATGCAAAGAACAATAAGAAATTCGACAATTGGAGAAGAAGGCTAATTCTTATTTTGAGGTGCTATTGGAAATTCGGTTGCAGGAAAAAAGGTGAAAATCAAAGTATTTTATAGCCCCAGAGGGGCGATATTATGGTAACTGAAAAATTCAAAAGTAATCTACAAAGCCCCAGTGGGGGCGACATTTCTGTATGCTAAATAAGTATTTTCAAATAACTATTCATGCTCTGTTTGCTGTAAAATATTGTCGCCCCAATAGGGCTTTATATATGTAAATGCGAAGTAGTATTACCAAAATTCCAGCCCTAAGGGAATAAGATACTAAACTTAAAATGCTACAATAGCACCTCAAAATAAGAATTAGCTGGGAAGATGTTTAGGGAGGCGAAGAGAGAAAAAGGGATAAGTTTCTTAGAACTGCAACTGCAACACAAAATTAGTGTTCTGCTTACCGCCTTTGCGTTGCATTCCTACGCCTTTGCTTAAAAGCTTTATCAAAGTTAAAACTAAAGCTGCTATAAAAAGATACCGTAAAAGTGAGTGACACAACCGAAAATGAATAAAGAACAAATGCTGGTTAACAAAAAGAATAAAAAAATCAAGTCGATAAAATTGACTTGTAAAGTACAATAAGATGCCTGGTTATAGTTTAAATAATATGGTTGAATCCACCTTTACTGAAATCAGTGAGATAAGGGAAAAATATGTTCAAAAATTTGAACCACGCGAAGTCGGAACGATACTAAGTGTGGCTGCCGGAATAGTGAGGGTCTCAGGATTACCAAATGTCGGTTATGAAGAACTATTGAGGTTTCCTGGAAATTTGTACGGCATTGCATTTAATATTAATGAAGATGAAATAGGCGTAGTGCTTTTGGGCGAAAATGCAGGGTTGCACGCAGGCGATGAAGTAGAACGAACCGGCCGTGTAATGGACGTGCCTGTTGGAAACGGATTGATTGGACGGATCGTTAATCCCCTTGGAGAACCGCTTGATGGAAAAGAAGCAATATCTTCTGCAGAACGTTTGCCCATCGAACGCCCTGCTGCTGAAATAATGGACCGGGCACCGGTTACCGTTCCTTTGCAAACCGGCTTGAAAGTAATTGATGCATTGATTCCAATAGGGCGTGGGCAGCGTGAATTGATCCTGGGAGACAGGCAAACGGGTAAAACAGCGATTGCAATTGATACTATCCTTAATCAAAAGGACAAGAATGTGGTGTGTATTTATTGCGCTATTGGTCAGCGGGCTTCTTCTGTGGTTAAAGTAATTGCCCGTTTAACCGAACAAGGCGCGATGGATTATACCGTTGTTGTTGTAACTGAAGGAAGTAACGCTCCCGGTCTGCAATACATCGCTCCGTATGCAGCAACCAGTATGGCTGAATATTTTATGGAGCAGGGAAGGGATGTTTTAATTGTGTATGACGACCTTACACAACATGCCCGGGCATATCGCGAACTCTCTCTTTTATTAAGAAGACCTCCGGGACGTGAGGCGTTTCCCGGCGATATTTTTTATATCCATTCAAGGTTATTGGAAAGGTCTACCCATTTGATTGATGAACTGAAAGGTGGTTCACTGACGGCTCTGCCGATCATTGAAACAGAAGCGCAGAATATGTCGGCATATATTCCCACCAATCTTATATCCATCACCGATGGACAGCTCTACCTTTCTCCTGCGCTTTTTGAGTTGGGATTGTTGCCTGCAATTGATATTGGTAAATCTGTTTCGCGTGTAGGAGGCAAAGCGCAGTTACCTGTTTACAGGTCAGTAGCCGGAAACCTGAAACTGGAGTATGCACAGTTTGAAGAATTGGAAACATTTGCAAGGTTCGGTACCAGGCTGGATGAAAATACCCGTATTATCATTGAACATGGTAAAAGAATACGCGCCTGCCTGAAACAGGCTGAACTACAGCCGCTGTCTGTTCCTGAACAGGTTTTGGTATTGCTTGCATTAACACACAAATTGTTCGATACTGTACCTGTCCAAAAAATGCCGGAGGCAGAGACAGCGGTTAGGGAGGCAGCAGCAGAACTTACACCAGAAATGATAGCACGGTTATTTTCCAACGATACATTCAGTGACACAGACCGGGATGCAATCTTAAAAATGGCAACTGACAAACTGAATGCTGCCGGCTTACTTCCTGAAACTAAGCAAAAAGAAAAGTGATGAGTGATACATCAGAAGGCTTACACAGGCAAATCAGCAGTGCAGGAGAAATCGGAACAGTTGTGCGAACGATGAAAGCGATGGCGGCTTCAAACATCAGTCAGTTTGAAATGGCGGTTAGTTCATTAAGTGAGTATTACAGAACGGTCGCTCTCAGTATCGTCGCTTATTTCAGCCAGGAAAAAGTCGGGATGATACCTGAAAAAGTAAATAGAAATAAAAAAAAATCAATAGTCGCAATAGTAGTTGGTTCAGACATGGGATTGGTCGGCCAGTTTAATGACCAGCTTGCCGGTTTTGTTATACAAGCATTAAGCGTTATGCCCGGTAAAAAAGAAGTATGGACAGTGGGCGAACGGGTTCAGGCGCCGCTAAAAGATGCAGGACTGCCGGCAACAAAGTTGTTTATAGTGCCTAATTCTGTACAAGCTATCACTCCGCTTGTTGTGCAGATCTTAACGGAGAGCGAGCAAAGCCGCAAAAAGGGTGAAACTAAAGAGTTGTATATTTTTTATAACCGGCCCAATGAGGGAAGGCGCTACGTGCAGGTAAGCCAGCGTTTTTATCCGCTGGATGAGCAATGGCGGCATAACCTGGCAGAACTGAAATGGCCGACAAAGAAATTACCACAGATCATCGGTCTGCCTAAAGTAACGCTGGCAGCGCTCATCAGCGAGTATTTGTTTGTTACACTGTTCAGAGCTTTTGCTGAATCCCTTGCAAGCGAGAACGCCGGTCGCCTCGAAGCGATGCAGCGTGCCGAAAAAAATATAAAGGAATTGCTGGAAGACCTTAATAATAAATTTAACCGCCTGCGGCAAAATTCTATTGACGAGGAATTGTTCGATGTGATCTCAGGGTTTGAAGCATTGCAAAAAAAGTAGGTGGAGTAAATTTTTTCAGTTATAAATTTCAGGGCAATGATATATGTATTCCCACAAGCATATTATAAAGACCTTTAAATAATAGAAACGCATTATTTTATTGTAACAATACAAATGTTTCGTATGCTTAGGAAGATTTTAAAAGAAAATTTCGAATTACCGTTGCTGCTACTAGAGATTAAATTTTAATTAAATGCTTTCTTCTTCTTTATTTCATCATTTTTTGGAAGCGTGTATTAAGTGCTTTTTTCATCGCTTTTTAATGAGTCCTGTCTAATCTGACTGGCTTTTCTTCTTTTTTGGAAATTAGTGAATTTTAATTATTAGTTTTTTTGTTCTTCATAAAGCTATGTATTAAGAGAATTTAAAAAGACTTTTAGATTTTTATCTGCTGCTATTCTGTTTAATGTAGCGATTTGGGAATCCAAAATTTCGGTATCAATTTTATCTTTAATCATTGAATTGTATTCTAAGTTCTCTTTAGCTAAATATGAAATTTTGTATTCCGTTGTTAATTTAGTAAGATACTCAAAGAGATTATTAAAAATAGCGTTTTCCGATTCAAATAATGATTGTAAGATTTGATCTTTTTTAGTTTCATCTTTTATTAAATATCCCAGGAAGCCAATTAAATAATAAGGAATAGGTGTAGTCTGATCCTCGCTTGCATCTCTTGTTTTTTCAGCCTTTAAATATATTAGCCACAACATAATTAACGAGTCTGTACTTAATTGATTAACCCTAAGAGAATATATTTTGTACCACTCACTTTTTTCTTTAAGAAGGTTGCTTTTTTTGGTAAAAGCATTAAATCCATCTGTGACGAAGGCCAAATAAACTTGTAAAAGCTTTTCTAATGGTATAAACAAATCCTTCTTATTACTTAATTCTATACCAATTTTAGAGCTGTATAAATTAGCGGTTTTTAATAAGCCTGCTGTCTCATTTTGCGAAATATCATTAATAAATTTATTTTTATCGCTTGGTTGACGCAATAATAGAAAACCTCTACTTCTCAGTGAAGATTGTATTTTGGCAAAAAAAGGTTTTTTAGATGCAAAAGCTTTTTCATTCAGCGGGTTTTGCTTATTATTATATTTAACGATGTCGTTATAAAATCTTTCTGTTTTCTTTTCTTTTGTTTTTATATCAAACAAAAGAAGTTTAGACATTACAAAAACATCTTTAAACTCTTTTTCAATATTTTCTTTTGTGCCATAATCTTCCAAGCATTCAAAGATTGAATTTACAGTTTGACAGCCATTTATTATCTGTGGACGCATTAAAGTTAAAATGTTTGGTTGTGGCTTAAGTATGTTATCACAAATAATTGTTATCCCATTATTGTAATAAAAAAAATTGCTTCTGTCTTTGGGATCATTTAAAGTTTTAATAATACTTCCGTTTATATCATTATCTCCTAAATACTCTCTTATATTTTCCTCAAAAAGAGGGTACTTTTTAGCTTTAGCTTCCTTCATCATCTCCCAAATTTGCCATACTGGTGTAAGCATATAATATGCTTTACTCATTTCCGGTAATTTATAGTCCTCTGGAAGAATATTTAATATATTTTTTGCTACTTTAGTTCTTAATGTGTATTTATAATTAATTTCTTCTTTGTAGGTATATCCGTAATATTTATCATATAGTTCCCCTATTTTAATAAATTCTGCTCTTATAAATTCTCCTATTTTATATTTCGGATCAGAGTTAAATTTTTTAAAACTTACGTCTATATCTAATCCGCTTCTTGAATTAGTAACATAAAAATGCAAATAGAATTTATATTCTTTATCCTCCTTTACGATATTAAAAAGCTTTTGAAGATCAGGACTTTTCTTATAAATTCCACTCATTAAATGGTCTAACGGGGTAGTTAAAAAATCAGTTACATCCTCTCTACTCACGTTTGTTTTTTCATCATAATATTTATTCTGAATTAAATATAAAACTTTAGACTCCGGATAATGAACGTAGCAGTCAATTGCTTTGTCATTCCTGTCTGTTATTTGACTGGGAATGTATTCCTCATCTACACTATAAATATTTTCAAGTATCCAAAAGTTAAAAGCATACTCATTTCTTCTTAATCTATGATCTGACTTATTGTATTTTTTTTGTATTAACTCAATATCTTCTGCTATTTGCTTTCTGAATTGATTAATTTCAACTTGATCTTCCATGTTCTTTTTACTTTTTGCTAAATATAATCCTCTACGAGGTTCGTTAAAAATAGTTATTGCTTCCATAATATTAATCTGTTTTTTTATTTTCAATGAAATTATTGTAGGTCAATCGGCCAGAGGTATTTTGTAAGGTTTGAGTAAACCTTTCTTTATCTGTTATTTTCCGGTTATTGTATCTGTAAGATGTTCCGGGCGCGATACCGGTGTAAATGTTTGCCGGATACATGGTGATATATTCCGAAGATTGAACATTTTAGAGAAGAAAGAACCCTTCAACTGTGTTTGTGTACGCTATTCCGTTTCTGAATTCAAATGGTGAGTGATTAACTGTTGGACGGCTCGTGTATTCAGCATTTAAACCTTCACATGAAAGGTGATAATGCAGCACGTATAAGCTGCTATGAAAATGTGCGGTACAAGAGTGTGACACAACCGGAGCAGAAGAAAGATCAAATGTTTGTCCCACAAAAAGCCTCACATTAATAACATTGAGCTATAGCGTAGATTCCTTCCATTTCATCATGATTACCTTTCGATTGCTCTCTCTGAATTTTGTACAAACAAAACAAAGGTCAATATTAAAAATGCGTGATTGATGTAACATATTTACAGCAAAGTGTAACAGTATTTAGACTAATGACATTGACCTTTATAATCTGATAATTCTATAGTGTAAGAGAAATCTTACGGATGCTAATTGATTAAATACAATGGAAATAAGCCCACTTGCAGGTAAACCAGCTACACCCGAAATGCTGGTAAATGTGCCAAAGCTAATCACAGCATATTACGCTGGTATTCCTGATATGGGCGTAAAAGAGCAACGCGTCGTTTTTGGAACATCAGGACACCGTGGTTCTTCATTCAATACTTCATTCAACGAATGGCATATACTTGCGATTACTCAGGCCATCTGTTTGTACCGCTTTCAAAATAAAATAAACGGTCCCTTGTTTTTAGGGAAAGACACTCATGCGCTTTCAGAACCGGCTCTTGTTTCTGCATTGGAAGTTTTAGCAGCCAACAATGTTGAAGTGATGGTGGCTGAGAATGATGAGTATGTGCCTACGCCCGTTATTTCACATGCTATTTTACGCTACAACCAGAACAGAAAAGATGGATTTGCAGATGGCATCGTCATTACGCCTTCACATAACCCGCCTCACGATGGCGGCTTTAAATACAACACTCCCAACGGTGGCCCGGCTGCTGACAACGTTACCGCATGGATCGGCAACAAGGCGAACGAAATTCTTGAAAACAAATTAAACAGCGTAAAAAGGGTTTCTTATAATAAAGCGCTTACAGCTTCTTCAACACATCGGTACGATTTCCTGAATACTTATGTAAACGAACTTTCGGCAGTGATCGACATGGACGTTATACGTGATACAAAGATTTCGATTGGTGTTGATCCGCTCGGTGGTGCCGGTGTCCATTACTGGAGGCCGATTGCCGAACGGTATGGTCTGCATCTCACTGTTGTAAATGAAATTGTTGATCCTGCCTTTCGTTTTATGACCGTAGACTGGGATGGTCAGATCCGCATGGATCCTTCTTCGCCTTATGCCATGCAAAGCTTAATAGAATTAAAAGATCGCTTCGATATTGCTGTTGCCTGCGATACCGATCACGACCGGCACGGGATCGTTACAAAGAGTTCGGGTTTACTGCCTCCTAATCACTACCTCTC
>CAXUMK010000211.1:0-10260 GCA_964251885.1 uncultured Segetibacter sp.
AAAATCATATTTGTAAAAGGGAAAATGATTAATGTGGTGATTTAAACATGTTTTGCTTTTCTTTTGTCTTGATACAAAAGAAACAAAAAATCAAGACTCCATTTCTTTTCCGCCAAATAGCTTTACAGAAATTAAAGCTTACTTAATCAATCCAAATGTTGCTAACCCCGCTATATAGTTTATTACAAAAACATGCTTCAGAATTTCATGCTGTCGTAGACTTTGATGCAAAAAAAGACAAGTTGCTTCAGCTTGATTTTACAAGTGCAAATACAGAACTGACAGAAGAAATACTGGCAGATACGGAAGCCTTTTCGAAATATATAGAAAAACAATTAGGCAGAAAATATAGGTACGGCATCGGTGGTTATGCCGAGCATCGCACCATTTACTCAAGAAGCAAACAATTCGATGGCGATGAAGAACCTCGCCGCCTTCATTTGGGAATTGATATTTGGGGTACTGTTGGCACACCTGTTTTTGCACCTCTCGGCGGTTATGTTCACAGCTTCGCTTTCAACGACCATTTTGGTGATTACGGAGCGACCATCATTCTTCATCATCAGTTGGAAAGAATTTCATTCAATACTTTGTACGGCCATTTAAGTGTAAAAGACCTGGCGGGCCTACAGGAAGGCGTGTACATCAGCCGTGGCGTTGAGTTTGCTCATTTTGGACCGGCAAAAGAAAATGGTCACTGGCCGCCGCACCTGCACTTTCAGATCGTAAGCGAGATGCATGAAAAGAAAGGCGATTACCGGGGCGTATGCAAATATTCTGAAAGAGAGAAGTACCTTCAAAACTCGCCTGACCCGGATGCGGTTTTGCAGATGATGCAGTATGCAGTTAACGGTTAAAGTATATTTTGAGAAGTTTAAAGACCTGCTATACCTTGAAAGGCTTTTCGTTCGGCAGTACTTTCAGGCGATGACGTTTTGCAATACGTATCATCACACCGTCAAAAGGGTGTTGTGATCTACTGCAAGGTTGATTCTTCGAATATCGGTGCACACTCGAACTGCCGTGTTGCAGATCTCATCAGAATAGAAAACAACAACCGCTTTTAATTAAAATTTGAGACTAGCTACACAATGGTTTGCCGATAAATGGAATGCGACGCAACGATTTTCCACAATGATTTGCAGGCCGTACCAAAAGCATATTTTTACAGCAGATAATTACTACCATGGCGAATCCAAATTTAAATAGTGGCAAAGAAAATGTGACACCGGCAGAAGTAGAGTTTGAAAATAATATAAGGCCTAAGGAAATTGAAGATTTTGCCGGACAGCCGCAACTGATAGAAAACCTAAGCATCTTTATAAAGGCAGCTAAAATGCGTGGCGAGGCTTTGGATCATATTTTATTTCACGGTCCTCCGGGCTTGGGAAAAACAACGCTGAGCCGCATTGTAGCAAACGAACTGGGCGTAAACATAAAAGAAACCAGCGGCCCGGTTATAGAAAAGCCGGGAGACCTGGCAGGATTGCTTACAAACCTGGAAGCGAACGATGTGTTGTTTATCGATGAAATACATCGCCTGAGTACTGTCGTGGAAGAATACCTGTACGCCGCAATGGAAGACTTTAGAATTGATATTATGATTGACTCCGGCCCAAATGCACGAAGCATTCAACTGACATTAAATCCTTTTACACTCGTCGGCGCTACTACAAGAAGCGGGTTACTGACTGCTCCGCTTTTATCGCGGTTTGGTATCAAATGCCGGCTTGAGTATTACAACGCAGACGTACTGAAAAGAATCGTAGAAAGAAGCGCAGCCATTTTAAATACGGATATCACCAGCGAAGCATCTTATGAAATTGCCCGCCGCAGCCGTGGCACACCGCGTATAGCTAACGGCTTATTAAGAAGAGTTCGTGATTTTGCCCAGGTTTTAAGTGATGGAAAAATTGATTTAGCAATTGCACAGCATGCCCTGAAAGCATTAAATGTAGATGTGCACGGTCTGGATGAAATGGACAACCGCATTTTATTGTCGATCATCGAAAAGTTTAAAGGTGGACCGGTAGGCCTTACCACGATTGCTACATCGGTTGGCGAAGAACCGGGAACAATTGAAGAAGTGTACGAACCATTTTTGATACAGGAAGGCTTTATGCAACGCACCCCGCGAGGCCGCGAAGTAACGTCAAAAGCTTATGAACATTTAGGCAAACGGGTGCAGGGGCAAACGGGGGGAATGCTGTTTTAAACAACGATTAAATCTTACATTTGGGTTAAAGATGTTTTATGGAAAGTATGATTATAAAGGAAAAGCTGCAGGAATATATAAATGCAGGTGATGATAAACTTTTAAAACTGATGTATGCAGTTGCGAAAGAATATTCAGAAACCGAGGAGGAGTATGAGCTTAACGAGGAGCAAATTGCTGAAATAGATAGAAGAAGGGAAAAGCTTGTAAGTGGCGAGAGCAAAGGCTATAGCTGGAGTGAGGCAAAGAAAATAATAATGGATAAAAAAAGCTAAATGAGCTATACCTCAAAATAAGCAGTACTTAAATTAACAGAGCATTCAAATGGTAGAACGTTTAGTAATCATATCCTTCTCAAAAACCCAAACCGCTGAATAACGTTTCCAAACTTACTAAAAAGGAATTTCCTAACCCTTCTTACGAAATAGTTGATCAATAAGTAGCTCGCTACAATTCCTAATACTATCCCGCTTATTAAACCGTATAAAACAACCTGTCCCCCTGTTAAACCCGTGTTTGCAACTGAATTTATAAGTGCTAAAAAAATGATAGAAACGAGACTTCCTAAAACGGCAAGAGCAATTGTAATTATTCTTTTGATTAGAAACATTTGCAGATTTTAAATTTTATAAGTCAATTTAAGTACCATAATTAAAAATAAAAAAAACCATGAAACAATGTCATGGTTTAACTATTTAAGCTAAGAATTCTTTCTCCTCCTTCAAATGCCATTTATGGAGCAACCAAACGGAAACCATTTCCATGAATGTTCACGATCTCGATATTCACATCGTCTTTCAGGTACTTACGAAGCTTGGCAATATAAACATCCATGCTTCTTCCGTTAAAGTAGGTATCGCTACCCCAGATTCTTTTTAATGCCTGTTCACGTGGCAGCAAATCATTTTTATGTTCGGCAAGCATTTTCAGCAATTCATTTTCTTTCGGAGACAATGTTTGCATAATGCCTAAATGACTCAACTCACGAAGTTTTGGATTGAAATGAAAATCACCGAGGTCAAACTCAATATTTTCATTGATCCGGTTTTCTTCTTCATTGCGTTTTAAAATAGCCTTAATCTTTAGCAGCAAAACTTCGCTATCAAAAGGTTTGGTTATATAATCATCTGCGCCTAATTTATATCCTGCTATTATATCTTCCTTCATTGTTTTTGCACTTAAAAAGAATAAAGGCATATCCGGATCAACATCTCTTATTTCTTCTGCCAGTGTAAATCCATCCATATTTGGCATCATTACATCCAGTAAGCATATATCAAACTTCTCCCTTTGGAATGCGGCTAAGCCTAATCGTCCGTCCCTTTCAAGTATTACGTCATAATCATTCAGTTCAAGATAATTTTTAAGCACCATACCTAAATTGGTATCGTCTTCACACAGTAGAACTTTGTATTTTCTGCCTTCCATGATATTGTTTTTTATTTTAGTTTTTAAAGATATAGCATAAGCCTAAGTAATGCATACAACTGATTGTTATTTTTATAAGACTACCCCTTGCTGCGGCTATTGATTTTTTCTTTGTAGTATTTATCTCAATCATCATGATTTCTCCATCTTAATGCATATCATTAATCAGTCTGTAATTTTGTTTGTAAAAATTATGCCGTGTAGATCAATGCCATAACTTGAGAATATTGTACGGATAATGCATGGTATGAACTGCTATGAAAAGATGCGGTACAAGGGAGTGACACAACCTAAGCAGAAGAAAGAACAAATGTTCATCCCCCAAAAACCTTTTGTTAATGACATTGCCGGGTAGATTATAATTAAGACTTCTTACACAATTTACAACCCGCTTAGCTATATCCATTCAGTTGAACTGTTTTGCAATAAACACTATCAGAACTGCAATTTCTATTCAACTCCATGCTTGCCATCACAACCAACTCAACTTACTCCATTAACCACAGCTTCTTTCCATATTTTGCTAACCAATCCCTGCAGCACCTTTCCCGGTCCAACTTCTGTAAAATGAGTACCTCCATCAGCAACCATCGCCTGAATTAATTGAGTCCATCTGACTGCTCCGGTTAACTGGTTTATTAGATTCAGCTTTATTTCTTTAGGGTCTGTAACTGGTTTGGCAGTTACATTCTGATAAACAGGGCAAATTGGCTCGTCAAATTTTGCGGCTTCAATTGCCGCGGCAAGTTCTTCTTTGGCTGGCTTCATTAGCGGGCTGTGAAAAGCGCCGCCAACCGGTAAAACCAATGCACGTTTTGCACCAGCAGCTTTCATTTTTTCAATCGCCAGCTCAATTCCTTTTTTGCTGCCGCTAATGACCAACTGGCCGGGACAGTTGTAATTTGCAGGCACTACTACTTCGCCTGTTTCTTCCACAATTTCTTTACAGATGGCTTCCGCTTTCGCATCGTCTAATGCCAGCACCGCTGCCATCGTCGACGGATTGATCTCGCAAGCCCTTTGCATTGCTTTGGCGCGAATGCTTACAAGCTTCAAAGCATCTTCGAATGTGAGTGTTTTATTAGCAACAAGGGCAGAAAATTCGCCTAACGAATGCCCCGCAACCATATCAGGTTTGGCATTACCAATTGTTTTATAGGCAATGACAGAATGCAAAAAAACGGCGGGCTGGGTTACATTGGTTTGCTTTAAATCTTCGTCGGTTCCGGTAAAAAGCAGATCGGATATTCTAAAACCCAACAGATCATTTGCCTGCTCAAAAAGTTCTTTTGCCGCAGCGTTGTTTTCATATAAGCTTTTACCCATTCCCGAAAACTGGCTTCCCTGGCCGGGAAAAATGTAGGCATGTTTCATCAGCAACGTTTTTTAAAATAATGGTAAAGGAAAACTCTGGAATAACTGTACTAATGCAATTTGGACGAAATGAGCTTCAGAAACTCATTTCTGGTAGGATACTTTTCAAATTCTCCAAAAAATGCCGAAGTAGTGGTCACCGAATTTTGTTTTGATACGCCACGCATCATCATGCATAAATGCGACGCCTCTATTACAACCGCAGCGCCAAGCGGACTAAGAGATCGTACGATCGCATCCAGAATTTGTGCGGTTAATCTCTCCTGCACCTGCAGCCGTCTTGCATATACATCTACCACTCTTGCAATTTTGCTGAGACCGGTTATCCAGCCGTTGGGTATGTAGGCAATATGCGCTTTTCCATAAAAAGGGAGCATGTGGTGCTCGCACATACTGTACAATTCTATGTCTTTTACAACTACCATTTCACTCACATCCTCATGAAATTTTGCTGAGTTTAAAATTGCTTCTGCATCCTGGTTGTAACCCTGCGTCATAAATTGCATTGCCTTTGCAATTCTTTCCGGTGTTTTTATCAATCCTTCACGTTCCGGATCTTCTCCTATCAAAGCAATCGCCTCTTTATAGTTCTTCATCAATCCCTGCGTGACCTCCTGGTCATAGACCTCTGTTTTTTTATATGCCATGTCTTACTTTTCTGCTTTTATATTGTTCTTTATGCAGGATATTCTACAAAATTTCTTTCTGTTTCATACAACCGTACCTGCAGTTCCAGAGAAGGACTGATCTTCTCTCTTAATATTTCATAAATTACTATAACAATATTTTCTGCAGTTGGGTTCAAGTTTACAAAATCCGCAACATCAAGGTTCAGGTTTTTGTGGTCGAAACGTTTCAGCACATTCTCTTCTATCAATTCGCTCAGCCCCTTCAACTCAATTACAAAACCTGTTTCTGCGTCCGGCACGCCGGTCACTTTTACAACCAACTCGTAATTATGCCCGTGATAATTAGGATTATTGCATTTGCCAAACACCGCTGTGTTCTTAGCATCATCCCATGAGGGGTTATGAAGCCGGTGAGCCGCATTAAAATGTTCTTTTCTGTATACTGCTACTTTGTTGCCCATTTAAAATTGAATGAAATCGATGAAAAGGAAGGGGTTTTAAAAAAATGGCTAATCGCCAAAATACTCTACATAAATGCGGGGAGTTTCATACAGTTTTACGCAATGCAGCTTTACGTGCATTGGCAAATAACGCTGAAGCTGTTTCCATATTTCCATTGCCAAAACCTCGGTGCTGCACATTTTTCCCTGTAAAAAATCTACATCGAGGTTCAGGTTTTTATGATCCAGTTTTTTAATTACATTTTCCTGTATTATTTTACTCAGCTTTTTTACATCAAACAAAAATCCTGTTTCAGGATGGATATGTCCTTTAATGGTAATATACATGTCAAAGTTGTGACCATGCCAATTTTCATTTGCACAAACGCCGAATAACTCTTCGTTTTTTTCCTTGCTCCATACAGGATTGTACAGTTTATGCGCTGCATTGAAATGCTCTAATCTTGTCAGGTAAACCATTCTGCACTAAATTTCCGCAAAGGTAATATTTGAAATGTAAAAGCTTTGCTTACCCAATTCACACATATTTCGAATTGCGACAATTCTTTTTTGTTACCGGCATTGGGTTTCCCTTCATCTCCGGTTGTGTCACTCACTTGTGCCGCATCTCTTCAAGCGTCTTTTCTCGTGTTATGCTAACAAACTCCTTACAATTCAAAATGTATTATAGATATGCGACCTTTGACTCATGAAAGTTGTGATAACGTCTGCTACAGAAAAAGAGATTCTGCAAATAAAGCAAACCCTCGATCCTGCATACACAAACGGAAATGAAACATTGCAAGTCTTATTTCATGAAAGCGGTGTGGGCATTTTATCTTCCTGCTTTTCTATAGCTAAATTGATATTCGAACAGAAGCCAGACTTAATTATCCAGGCAGGCATAGCCGGAACATTTAATGAGAAAAATGTTTTAGGCAAAGTAGTAACAGTAAAAGATGAAATACTGGCCGATACAGGCGTGGAAGAAGATGGAAGTTTTAAAGACCTTTTCGACCTAAACCTGCAGCAGAAAGATGTATTTCCTTTTATAGAAACAAAATTGGAAAATACTTTTCTGTCTAAGCTTAACTTCTTACAAACAGATGAAGTAACAGGCGTTACAATAAACGAAATAACAACACGGCCGCAAAGGATTGAGCAGTTAAAAGCCAAATACAATCCTGAAATAGAATCAATGGAAGGCGCTTCCCTGCATTATTGCTGTCTCCAGACTTCCACTCCATTTATTCAGATAAGAGCAATCAGCAACTACATAGGTGAACGAGACAAATCGAATTGGAATTTTAAAGAAGCATTTAAAAATTTAACCGCCACTGTTATTGAGTACATTGATGAACTGAACTTGAGAAATAATTTTTAAGATCATGTTTGCGCAATCCATTCTTCATTGATTTTTATTTTCTAAAAATATGTACAAACGTTTGTTAGTATCAGAAAATACCGTTTCTTTGCACCGCCTCTAACGATTACTTGCTTTGTTTGCGTTGTAGGGTTATTAAAGTAGCCCTTTTTTTGGCCTCTGCGATTGCACTTTGCTTTTTATAGTTCTTTCTAATTCACTGACACTAAACCTTTTGCTACAATCGCTATCGACGTTTTTAGTCTATGTCAGAATAACTTCAAGATTTTTGAAAGATAGGTCAACCAGATTTTTTTGATTGGGTGATAGATTTTGTGTTTTGCTCATTGTAGCAGAGGGATTAAAATCAAATTAAAAAGCTATAAAAAGAAAACTAACATTTGTTAGTTCAATATTTAATGACTTGCTTTGCTACAGCAATTAGGAAACTAACTGCTTACCACGATTGATAACTTGCTTCTACGATTGCTGTTTTTTGCTGTATGATTTCCTCGTTGATTGCTGTATGAAAATGAAGGACTTCAACAACACACTTTTGGGATGGTGATTTTTCACCATCCCTTTTTTACTTTTATAGTTTTTGTTCTTTCATTAATCGTATTAGTCTTCTCCTTTTCTTTTTCTCCAAAACAGGATGCTGTCACTTGTATTAAATAAACCTTTTGTTCATTCCAGCGTTTACATTTGTTGTTTATTTATAATTATGGCAAAAAGAGGAATTGTTTTAATGAACCTTGGTTCACCCGATTCAACAGAGGTAAAAGATGTTCGAAAATATTTAATGCAGTTTTTAATGGATGAAAGGGTTATTGATTATCCATATATTTTCAGATTATTATTAGTGGGAGGTATTATAGCTCCTTTTCGTGCGCCAAAATCGGCAGAAGCTTATAAAAAAGTTTGGACTAAAGACGGCTCTCCTCTTGTTGTACTTACCAAACAATTGCAGCAGGCCATGCAACAAAATGTGGAAGAGCCGGTAGAGATCGCGATGCGTTACGGCAACCCTACAATGGAGTACGCGTATGAAAAGCTGCTGCAAAGAGTGCCCGACCTGCAGGAAGTAGTTGCCATTCCTCTGTACCCGCATTATGCCATGTCTTCTTATGAAACTGCTGTTGAGCATGCCAAAGCGGTGCATAAAGAGAAAAAATATTCTTTCTCACTTTCATTTATAAAGCCTTTTTACGACGAGCCCCATTATATTCATGCTCTTACAGAAAGCATAAGTCCGTATTTAGAACAGGAATATGACCAGGTATTATTCAGCTATCACGGTTTGCCTCAGCGTCACATGACGAAGGCCGACCCTACTCATAAGCATTGCATGAAGTCAGCCGACTGTTGCGAAGTTCCTTCGGTTGCACACGCCACCTGTTACCGTCACCAGTGCCGCACGACGACGCAATTGCTTGTAAAGAATTTGAATATCCCGGCTGATAAAGTAGGGTTTTCATTTCAGTCGAGGCTGGGGAGTGAAGAATGGCTAAAACCTTATACCGTTCTTCGATTGCAGGAGTTGCCAAAAGAAGGAGTAAAAAAACTCATTATACTATGTCCCGCTTTTGTAAGCGATTGCCTTGAAACCCTCGAAGAAATTGCTATCTCCGGTAAAGAAACTTTTCTGCAAGCAGGTGGAGAAAGTTTTACAGTAATCCCTTGCTTAAATCTTCATCCTTTGTGGGTGCAGTCGCTGGTGACATGGGTGTCTAAACAGAATTAACCGGATTGATAAGATTAACAGGAATTATGGATTACAACGCCGAATAAATACCGCATACTTGCTACACAATACCTTTATATCTTAGCTGCATGTACAATTACATAAAAGCTTTGCACATCATTTTTGTTGTTACCTGGTTTAGTGGCATGTTTTATATGCCGCGATTGTTCATTTACAATACCGAAGCGCAAGAACAACCCGAAGACGTCAGAAGTATTTTTCATAACCAGTTTAATGTAATGATGAAGCGGTTGTGGTACGGCATTACCTGGCCGTCTGCAATCCTTACGCTCGTTTTTGGTGTTTCTGTAATGTTTAATGGCAATTGGAATAAAGTATTGTTTGAACCGGCAGGAAGGTGGCTTCTTGTAAAACTGGTATTTGTACTTGGGCTGTATGCCTATCATTTTACCCTGCATACCATTTTTAAGCAGGAGCTAAAGGGTTCTTTTAAATATACCTCGCAGCAACTTCGCATCTGGAACGAGGTAGCGACCGTTTTTTTAATTGCAATTGTAATGTTAGCAGTTGTAAAGCAAAGCATCAGCTTTGTATGGGGACTTATAGGGCTTGTTTTATTTGTTGTGCTGCTGATGAGTGCAATTAAGATTTATAAAGCTATGCGTACAAAACATCCATAAACTTTACTATCAAATTGATGCTATTCTACTTGTGCCGTGGTAAAAGTTTGCCGCTAACGGGACAAGTAGTGCATTTGCTGACCAGGGAAATGCCAGTACAAGTGTGCGACGCAAGAATGAAAAATAGTAGCAATGCAGCCCGACCCATAAAAACTTTCTGCATAGTTAAGGGACGAAATAGTCAGTAGTCAATTGTCAATAGTCAATGCTTGTTGAATGAAAACTGCCGGCGGGGATGATGTATTCAACACAAATAGTAAGAACATTCACTGATCCGTTAATAAAGGAAACAGGTGTGGCAGAAAAAATAACGCTTCTAATGATTTGCTATCCTTAATTTCGCGAAATCTTACTTGTAAATGTCGAATACTTTATCTTCCAACGAATCTATACCTTCTCAAAAGAAAAAAATTATTGTTTTAGGAA
>CAXUMK010000212.1:0-10239 GCA_964251885.1 uncultured Segetibacter sp.
TTAAATCCCATCACTTCTTCATAAAACTTCACCCAGCGGTTCATCTGGTTCCAGCCGACATTGCCTACACAATGATCGACATATAATAAACCGGTATCAGTCGGCTGAAAGTGAGGATTGCTCCAGACACGGTAACCGGGCATAAAGACACCTTTATAATTTTTTCTTTCAATAAATAAATGAGCAGTCTCGCCGTAAATTTTTATTCCGCTCATCACCAGTTCGCCGGTGCTGTCTCTTAGCTTTTGAGGCTTCAAATAGCTTTCGGCGCCACGATGAGTAGTTTGTTCGTAAGCATCTGCGGCATCATCTACCATCAGGGCTAAATGCTTTACGCCATCTCCGTGTTTATAAATATGATCAGCCAATTCATTTGCCGAACGAACAGGCGTAGTCAATACAAAGGTCAGTTTGTGTTGCCGTATCACATAGCTGGCTCTATCCATCACTCCGGTTTCAGGTCCGGCATAAGCAATTGCCTGAAAACCAAAAGCACTCATATAATAATGGGCAGCTTGTTTGGCATTGCCAACATAAAATTCTACATAATCCGTTCCCTGCAAAGGCAGGAAATCGGCTTTACTTTCAACAACTCTTTTTTCTACTGAAATAGTTGACATAGCATTCGTTTTAAAATTAAATAATGAAACGCACGGTAAATGTGCTTTACAAAAAGTCCGATAAAGAAAAACTAAACAGCCGTGTCAATTGCCAGCGCCTGCATTAAACAGACGTAATAGTTGTGCCTGGTGAAGAAGAGTTTATGTGGATAGTCGGGGCGCATGTATACCGTGATATGACTTAAATAGTCTGAATACAAAACTATTTCCTTTTCTGCAATATTATTTTAGAATCAAATTCACTTTCAAATAAGGTATTAAAATTATACTTTGTTTTTACCGGCATTAAAGTAAAAAAAGAAGCTGTTACAATTTATTTTTCTATTTTTAAAGTGAAATTCTAACGAAAAGATTGCTTGTGGTATTGAAATACATAAATAGTATTACTTTTAAATTAACCAAAACTTTTTGTTATGCTTTTATCCAAACCCATTTTTACGTTGGTCGCAGTCTTATTGTTCGCTTTACAGGTATTTAGTCAGAAGCAAAAAATAAGCGGTACGATCGTTAGTTCTTCAGGTTCTCCGTTAGACGGTGTTACTATTCGTGTAAAATCTTCGGGAAAGAGTACGGTAACCAACAGGGAAGGTGTTTTCTCTGTAATGAGCAACGACAAAGACGCTCTTGAAATTAGTTCAGTTGGCTTTGTATCCCAAACAGTAAGTGTAAGCGGGCAAGCCCCAATTAGCATTACACTTCAGGCTTCTACAACGACTTTAGATGAAGTGATAATGGTTGGCAGCCGGGGTACCGGCAGGGTTAGAACCGAATCTCCCGTTCCGGTGGACGTCATTAACACAAATCAGTTATCCGGTGTTACTGCAAGGCCCGATCTGATGTCGCAACTGACAATGGCTGTTCCATCTTTTAACTACAATAAACAGAGCGGAACTGACGGGTCTGATGCTATTGACTTTGCAAGTCTCAGAGGTTTGGGCTTTGATCAGACACTTGTGCTGGTAAACGGAAAGCGCCGCCACTTGTCTGCCCTTGTTAATCAATACGGCACAAGAGGACGTGGTAATTCCGGTACTGATCTTAATGCGATACCGGAAGCATCAATTGACCATAT
Source organism: uncultured Segetibacter sp. (assembly GCA_964251885.1). GTDB lineage: Bacteria > Bacteroidota > Bacteroidia > Chitinophagales > Chitinophagaceae > Segetibacter. Next base: position 1,693 of record CAXUMK010000212.1, read on the forward strand.
TGAAGTATTACGTGATGGTGCTTCTGCACAATATGGTTCTGATGCTATTGCAGGTGTTATAAACATTGTTTTAAAGAAAGACATTAGACATTTTAACCTGACAACAGGCTGGAGCGGTTACTACGACAAAAAATACAATGCCTTAAACAGTCCTGATCCAAGTCAGTATTATACTGGTAGCTGGGTAGATGGAAATACTTTTAACGTGGGGATGGATGGTGGATTGCCTATTGGTAAAAGTGGCGGCTTTGTTAACCTCGCCGGAAATTTTATGGCGCAGGGAAAAACTTTCAGGGCAAATCCTGACACGAATATAAGCACAAATCCTAAAGCGCTTCCTATTCCGCAATGGCGCAGGGCGCAGGGTGATGGTTCAGTTATTTCGGGCGGTGGAATGTACAATGCTGAAATACCTTTTGCAGGAACAAGTACAAAGTTTTATTCTTTTGGCGGTTATAATTACAAGCATTCCAATGTATATGCCTGGACCAGACGTTGGGTTAACAGTGGTAATCAAATTAAATTTCCAACCGATGCAAATGGTAATCTCATTTTCATTCCAAGTATTATGCGGGTGTACGGCACTCCCACTAACACCATTAATGCAAACAATGTATATTATAACCCGCAGGAAGATGTGTACCTTAAGGACGCTTCGTTTGCAGCAGGACTGAAAGGAATGTTTGGCGGTGACTGGAGTTGGGACTTGAGCAACAATACCGGTTACAATGATTTCCATTTCTTCGGTAACAAAACTTTTAATGCTTCTCTGCCACTGCCGCTACAATATATGCAGACAAGGTTCGACGATGGCGGTTTTGATTTTCTGCAAAATACTACCAACCTTGATTTAACCAAAAGCTTTAGCAACGTAGCAAAAGGTCTTACCCTTGCATTTGGCGGCGAGTTCCGCTACGAGCGTTATCATTTGTACGCAGGTGAACCAGGATCTTATGAAAATGGCGGCGCTACTTTAAATGGTCAACCCAAAGCTGCAGGCTCTGAAGGATATCCCGGTTATCAGCCAAGTGATGCGGTTAAGGCACACAGAACAAATGTCAGCGGTTATGTAGATGCGTCAATTGACCTGACCAAAGCATGGCTGGTTGATGGAGCAGCCCGTTTTGAAAATTACTCTGACTTCGGGTTTGTAAATACTTACAAACTTGCTACACGATATAAGCTTGCAACCGATTTTAATATCCGCGGCTCGGTAAGTACCGGCTTCCGCGCACCATCGTTGCAGCAGATTAACTTTAGCAATACTAATACAGTCATCCAGGGTGGACAATTGGTGTATGCTAAAACAGTACCTAATTACAGTCCGCTTGCAGCTTTGGCAGGTATTCCTAAGTTAAAACAGGAAACATCAGTAAATGCAAGCCTGGGTTTTACTTATAAACCTATCCAGTCATTAACTATTACAATTGATGGCTATATGGTAAAAATGAAAAACAGGGTGGTTGCAACGGGATACTTTACTAATTCTACCGCAGCCCTTGCAAATTATTTAAATGCTAACAGCCTCGCTTCCGTCCAGTTTTTTGCCAATGCTGCCAACACTACCAACACCGGCGTTGATGTTGTTATAGACTATCGTAAAACATGGGGTAAAAGTCACTTTACCGGTACACTCGCAGGAAACATACAGCACGTAAAGATCGATAAGATAAATATTCCGGCAGAGTTAAGTAAAACAGCATCTGACATTAACTCTTTCTACAGTGACAGAGAGCAGTATTTTCTAAAAGCATCTGCACCCCTGGCAAAATTTTCACTTGCACTTGAGTATGGAATTAAGAACATTTCCTTTGGTTCTCACGTGACCTATTGGGGTAAACTAACAACCATTGGCGGCAGTGGAACCGTTACCTTAGACGATGGTTCTGCTACGGTTCCTGAGTATTTTATTTTCCATGGTAAAGTAACAACCGATTTATACTCAACCATCAAATTGAGTAAAAGAGTAAACTGGGTTTTGGGAGTAGATAATATATTTAATGTTCATCCGGATTTTGCGGTTACACAGGGAGCAAGATTAAATTCTTTTGGTGACAGTGAATCAGGCGGAATATTCGATGCAGTACAAATGGGAAGTAATGGTATGAGAATGTTCAGTAAACTTTCTTTTAATTTTTAAACTACAACCTTTATCCATAAAAAAACCGGAGCTTTTGCTTCGGTTTTTTTATGCTCAAAAGCCGCTTCATTTATTATTCTTTTCCTTTTTTCGCTGGTAATATCTTTTAGATTTTTCAATGCTGCCACAACTTTGCATGTTGCACCATTTTCTCGTGTTGTTTTTGGTATTATCAAAGTAAAGCCATGCACAGGCACTGCATTGCTTAATGCGTTGCTGGTCTTTATCGCGCAATACATTATATGCCGAAATTAAAAATGCCCATATCGGTTCATTTAAACCAACCTCATCGTTATGTAAGGCTGGCACCAATTGTCCTTCGGTAACAACAAATACCTGTTTTGACAAGGCATTAGAAAGATGGTTATTAAAATCAGTCAAAATACTTAGGTCTATCGAGTCGACTCCTTCTTTGGCAATTGATTTAAGCACCCGGTACATCATTTCGCGGATTTGCTTTGCAAGTTTCAATGCCTCTAAAGCAAGGGCAGGTTTTTGAGATGCAAGGTCCTTTAATTTTTTAAGCCGGTCTTCGGGAAGTAATGGAAGACGTTCTGCCAATATGATTAAATCGTTGTAAGAAAGCAACCGTTCAGTTATCACATCTTCATGGTCGTTGTAGCCGCTATTGATGAAATCAAAACAACTTTCGCCGCCATGCAACGGCATGTGTGAGATGTCTTTAAATTCTTCCATTTATTATTATTAAACAGTTTATCATACTGCAATTGATAATTCTTAGATTCCACCTTCGCGGCTTCTCAAAGACACGCAGTGACAATATTGATTGCATTTACGATGCCATGAAAAGATGCTGCAGAAGTGAGTGACACAACCGAAGATGCCATGAAATACAACTGGCGGTTCCCAAAAAAGAATTGTAAAGACATAAAGGTATTGTTTTTGTACTAATTTTACTACCTTTAAAATAAATTTAGAAGGTAGTAAAAATAGAGTTTATGGTTAAGGCAAAAACATCTCAGCTTTTGATTATCTTATCTTTCATCGCTATTTATTTTGTCTGGGGAACTACCTACTTAGCTAATCTTTATGGGCTGGAAGGAATGAAACCATTTGTTCTTTCTTCGCTCAGATATCTGACAGCAGGAACGGTTTTGTTATTGTACGCCCGTTTTAAAAAGTTGTCATTCCCCGACAAAGGCAGTGTGAAAGCGCTGGTAATAAGCGGAGTGCTGATGCTGGTAGGCGGGTCGGGTATGGTTGTTTTTGCAGAACAATATGTAACCTCAGGACATGCCGCTGTTGTTATTGCCACCGAGCCTCTCTGGTTTGTGCTGTTAGACAGAAAAGGGTGGAAGCTCTACTTTTCAAACTTCTGGATAATTGCCGGACTGCTGGCCGGATTTGCGGGAATAATATTGTTTTCACATTTTACACCATCGGCCATGCCGTCAGCCGGTGTTGCAAGTCAAAAACTTACAGGAACAGTGATCGTAGTCGTTAGCGCTATAATGTGGGTGATTGGAACCTTGTATGCCAAGCGAAATACCAAACCGGCCACATCTAATCTTGTCAACAGCAGTATTCAGTTGCTGGCTGCTGGCCTGGTGAGCGTTTGCATCGCCTTTTTACTGCAAGAATGGAGCTTTTTTCACCCTGAACACATCTCTGCAAAAGCGTGGGGAGGCCTTTTGTTTCTCATCGTCATGGGTTCGCTGGTTGCGTTTATGGCATTCACCTGGTTAGTAACCGTGCAACCACCAGCAATTGTAAGCACACACACATACATAAACCCCATTGTTGCTATTTTTATTGGCTGGATGCTGGCAGGTGAACAGATAAACTTGTTGCAAATCCTCTCTTTGGTACTGGTGCTTGCTGGTATATTATTGACGAATATGAAGCGAAAGCCTGCTTAATTTACTCAATACAGGCATTTACGCGTTGCAGAAGCGGTCTCAATTTATTTTTTTGCTGCCAGCATTAGCTTTCATTGCGCCAATAGTGGCGTTGCAGTATATTCATCGCTAAATGCCTGGGCAGCTTTTGGCTTTAATTCAAGTCTTTTAATTTAAACGGCTTTTCCTGAAGAACAGGACATTCTATTAGCGTTTTTGTCTGCTCTAAATGCCCGCACTAACTTGTTTGCAACATTTCTATTTACAGTTATACCTCAGACGATGCATGATCAAGGGGAAGATAAATTTTAAATGTAGACCCTTCTCCGGGTTTACTAAATACTTCTATACGGCCTTTGTGATTGTCAACGATTTTTTTGCATAGTGCCAGGCCAATACCGGTTCCGGGGTATTCATGCTTACTGTGCAGTCTTTGAAAGACGGTAAAAATTTTATCTTCAAAATGCTGTTCAAAACCAATTCCGTTGTCTGCAAAAGTTAATTCTGCACATTTGCCATTCCTATTCAAACCATCTTTTTCCTTTATTTCCCTTTCGTCAAAAAGAGTCGATGAGATATTTATTTTTGGATTTCTGACCGAAAACTTAATCGAGTTACTGATCAGGTTTAAGAATAATTGGTTAAGCTGTAACCTGTTTCCGTACAAAACAGGAAGGTTATTACTTTGAATGACAGCTCCTCTTTCATGAATAATCACCTCTAAATCAGTCTGAATATTATCGACAACCTCGTTCAAATCAACCTGTTCAAATTCTCCCTTTTCATTTGATAACCTGCTGTAGTTTAAAACCGCTTTTATTAGATCTGTCATGCGGACTGCAGAAGCAATAATTTTTGCCAAATACTTTTTTGCTGTCTCCTTATCCTCCAATTTCTGTTCGAGCAATTGTGAGAAGGTTTGTATTTTGCGAAGCGGCTCCTGCAGGTCATGAGAGGCTACAAAAGCAAACTGTTCCAGATCCCGGTTCGATTTTTCAAGCTCCTTATTTACCTGCTGCAGTTTTTCGTGCGCTATACTTATCTCGGTTACATCGTGCCCTATAACCAGCACCTGGTAAACGTTATCGTCTTTATCTAATAAGGGAATAAAGAAATTATCAAGCACACGGTCAGAAACATAAGATTTATACTTCGAGTTTTGTATCATCTCTTTATGTCCAAATGCTTCCTGCAGACTCTGATACATTCCTGATGCCTCTAATTGTGGAAAAACATCCAGTATATTCTTCCCGATCACATATTCTTCTTTCACCCCAAAAGCTTCTTCTCCATTTTTATTCAAAATAACATATCTGTAGTCTTTATCAAAAACAGCAATAATATCAACGGAAGAGTCAATGATAGTTTCTTCAAAGTCACTTTTCAGCTTTAGTTCTATGTTAGCCTGTTCCAGTTCTTTTGTACGCTCGTTTACCTTTGCTTCCAAAGCGTGGTTAAACGACATTATTTCTGCATTTTGCTGTTCTATTTGTGTCAGCATTTTATTAAAGGCATCGGTAAGTGCGCCGAGTTCATCGTCGTCAAACTTTTGCGCTCTTACAGCATAATCATGCCTGTTAGAAATATTGCTGGCAGTTTTAGCCAGGGCAAGTATGGGTTCTGAAACGGTTTTCTGCAAACGCTTTGAAGGGAAATAGGCAACAAAGACAGAAATTCCGATTACCAGTAAAGCGATCATTGCGTATCGTTGAAACCTCGTGTATATCGCCTTCATGTCTGACTGAAGATATAAAGTGCCCAGCCGCTTATTTTCCTGAATGACAGGTTTAAACCCTTCGAGATGCCCGTTTACATAATTAAAACCGTCTATTCCGGGATGCAGGGGAATATTTTTTGGAGAGACTGCAGAAGGATATTTTGCAAAAATATTTCCATGGTTATCATAAATGCAGGCCGCCACTATGTGTTTTTCAGCTTTTAGCGCCTGCAGTATTTCACTTGCATCATCAGGACTTTGAAAGGCAAGCGTGGCAGTACTGTTAGCTGCGATGATTTCTGCAAGAGTAGACAAACGGTCTTTGCTTGCCTGGCGGAAAGTGAAAAATTCGTAAGCAAAAAAGCCGGTGCAGGTTAAAAACAAGACAACCCCGCTCGTTACTAATACGAGACGTATTAGTTTTAACTGTATCGAAGAAGGCTTTTTTTGTTTCATATATTTATCTTACTATCTCTGCTACCTGCAGCAGCTTTGAACTGATATTTAGATCTGCATTTTTCGAGGCAGAAAGATTTATCTGTAATTTGATTTTATTTTCTTTGGTCATAAAGCGAATTATTCCACCTGTTATTGCAAAGTCGGGAATATCACTTACAGTTAGCATATTTTTATTGGGTAAAGACGCAAGAATTTCTTTTAGTTTTCCGCTTTCTGAGTCGGTAATGAAAAGAATATGGCAGTTTTTAATGTCCTTTACATCCAGGTAGCGCTGTACAATGATTGAATGACCTTTTACCTTTTCTCCGGCCACTGTTTCATCTATATAAGAATGGAATGGGTCATTTCCTAATATGCCTATCACAAAAGGAGCATCAGGAGTACGAAAAGTATTTGCAGGCCATTCAACAAACTGTGTAAAATTGTAAAGAAATACTGCTTTAATGTTGTACTCACGAGATGTTTGCGCCGCTAAGTGATAAGAAAAAAATAAAAACAGAAAGGTTGCAAAAACTTTTATTGTTTTTGTGCAATAGGTAAAACAAGTATTTATAGCTGCATTTTTCAAAATCTCAAAGTAAGTTTTGCGTAAATGCTGCGGGGTATATTTAAAGTACCAAATTCTGTATGGTTCTTTTCATATAAATTTTGGCCTGCTATTGAGGCTTCAAAACTTTTAATGGTATAGGCGATCCGCGCATCAAAAGTAAAATATCCGGGAACTTTTGCAGTAGCGATTGTTTTAGGCAAATAATCAAGATATCTGGCTATAATGTCTACATGAAAATGACGGGAAATATCAACCATAGATTGCAGGAGCGCCTGGTTTTTTGCATCATTGCCCAAATAGGCGGGGTTGAATGAATGACCTGGTTTTGCTTTTAGTTTCGCCTGGAAATAAGTATAACCGCCTCTTACGCGCCATATACCTGTTAACTGATCTGTTCCCGATAGTTCTGCTCCCCATGATCTCCCTTCAGATCCGTTTTGAATTTGATAGGTCAGCGTGCCAGGCAATGGTTCTACACTGTACAAATCGCTGTAAACATTATAAAATGTAGCCAAAGAAAGGGAAGACTTTGTATTTGGCTGCACCCGGTAACCTAATTCGTAGGCAACCAGTTTTTCTGATATAAAGTTGGGGCCGCCGGCTACACTTGGACTGGTGGGAGGAACAGGGGTAGCAGGCAGGAAATAATCAACATCGAACCTGCTGGGTGTACGTACTGCACGGGATACGGCCGCCCACAAAGTACTGTTCTTTCCTAAGCTTAGCGCCGTTCTGATGCTGGGCTGCACTTCAAACCCTGTAAAAACATTATGCAACAGTTTTGTACCCAATGTCACTTTAAGTTTGTTGGTAACGCTTATTTCATCCTGTACAAAACCATTAAATAAATCGAGGTTTTCTTTTTCAGGCAATATAGCTACAGTTGGGGTTCCTGAGATCGTATTATCTCTTACCACTCTGTAACCTGCTCCGGTTAAAATAATTTGCCGTTTATCAAGCGGAAACCGGTATTGAAAATCCACATCATACGTATTTAATTCGTCAGATGTTTTTGAAGGAACATCATTCCTGTAATACCTGTCAAAATAAAATTGAAGCATCAGGTCACTCTTTTCCGAGAAGCTTTTCGACCACTTGCCTAATATATTTTCTCCATTAAAATCAGAGTTGCCGCCTGCTGTTTTTTTTGTTCCGCCATAATAATCTCCCTGTATGGTATAAGCATTTGTTTTCGTTCCATTCCAGTCCATTCTAAAACCACCCTGCGATGATCTCCATGCATCTGTATTGTCTGTTCCATCGGGCAAAAGAGTGGGGTTGCGGTCATAGTGCTGACCATATACCTTGTAAAATATTTTATCTCCTATTTTACCTCCGTATCTTAGGACAGCTTCATCTTTTACAAATGTTACTCCTAACGCTGATGCATACAATCCCTGCGTTTCTTTTGCTTTTTTTGTAACAATATTAATAACTCCATTTACTGCATTTGCTCCCCATAAAGTACCTCCGGGACCACTTACCACTTCTATTCTGTCTACGTCTTCCAAAAGCACATTTTGCAATTCCCACAAAACCCCTCCAAAAAGCGGGGTATACACTGTACGTCCGTCAATCATGACAAGCAATTTGTTTGCAAAAATGGTATTGAAACCTCTTGAGCTAATTATCCAGGCGTTAGAATTTAACTGTGCTACCTGCAGGTTAGATACCAATCGCAAAGCATCAGGAATATTAGTAGCGCCTGATTTTCTAATGTCTTCCCCGGTTATCACCTGTATAGCTGAGGCTGCTTCGGTAAGCTTTTCAGGTGTACGTGAAACCAGTGTTACTTCTATATTCATTAATTCTTCTACCGAAA
>CAXUMK010000213.1:0-7419 GCA_964251885.1 uncultured Segetibacter sp.
CAAATGGCGAAGTTTTGGTTTCAATCCTTCTTATTCTGGATGTGGGTTAGTAAGCGTTGGTAACATGAACGTGTAGGTTAAAGGTTTGAAGTTTCAATCCTTCTTATTCTGGATGTGGGTTAGTAAGTTTACTAACCAATCCCAACCGTTTCGGAGTGATTGTAGTTTCAATCCTTCTTATTCTGGATGTGGGTTAGTAAGAAATTTCCAAAGGATGTATCAGTTGTGGTACTAACAGGTTTCAATCCTTCTTATTCTGGATGTGGGTTAGTAAGTGGAATTTTCTTTTCCATAATTTGTTTGTGTTGTTTTGTTTCAATCCTTCTTATTCTGGATGTGGGTTAGTAAGCTTGATCTGATATTCCGGATACTATTTCAGTTTTATGTTTCAATCCTTCTTATTCTGGATGTGGGTTAGTAAGATAGTCTGTGGTATAGGAATAGACGAATTAATTGAATGTTTCAATCCTTCTTATTCTGGATGTGGGTTAGTAAGTGCTGGAGGCGTAATAGTTGTTCCATGTTTTGATTTTGTTTCAATCCTTCTTATTCTGGATGTGGGTTAGTAAGGAAGTCTTGGAACACATGAATGATGGAATGTATTTGAGTTTCAATCCTTCTTATTCTGGATGTGGGTTAGTAAGAAAAAAGAGCTTATGGAATTCAAAGCTGGCTGATTAAGTTTCAATCCTTCTTATTCTGGATGTGGGTTAGTAAGCCGTGTATTCTCTGAACCTACTGCTTTTCAATAGATTATCAATGTTTTGCAACTCCTTATTTTTTAATTTCCAATATGTCAAAGAGCGTTTAAAGTAAAGTTTTTTCAAAACTTCCGAATACTTAACTATTTCTTCTTCAATTAATTGCAGCATGTTTTTTATTTGTTTAAAATAAAATATTACCCGGAATTGCTTTACTTAATGCAGATATTCCGGTATGTGCAATCTACACATCTCTGCTTGTATTTGGTAGCGCGAGGAAATAAATTTGTATTTATAATTGCCCCGATTTCTCTTGCACATTCCTTTACCAACTGCTTGTCTGAAGCGCTAATATCAACTTCAATTAATTTGTTGCTGCTTCGGGTATACACTAAAAATCCTTTATTGACCTGGCATCCAAAGTTTTCTTCTATCAACCAGGCATAACAAAACATTTGGGTTTTGTATGTCTCATAAACTTTGTCGTCATACACAGCAAACTTGTAGTCTAATGGCGCCATTGTTCCATCTTCCAGCTTCAACACTTCATCTATTTTTCCCCGAAGCAAGTCATTGGTCAGGTACTGATCGTTGTATCTTTCCACCGCTCCTATCCGTCGTCTTAAATATTCTTTATTCTGTTCTAACTTAACATCATGCACTTCTCTGCCACGCTGTACTTTATAGCGACGGTCTTCGTATTGAGGTATCGTTAACACATACTCAAAATAGGTAAACCGGGGACAATATAAAAACTCAATTATATGAGAAGGTGTAATTGTCATTGCAGAAAGTTACTTGTTAATTGTTACCCGACCTAATACCTGATACCTGCTTCTGGCTGACTGTTACCCGCAACAGGCAACTGTTATTTATTTTAGAGAAATAATAGTTCTTTGTCATTTGCAGTTAAGTTTTTTTTGAACCCGGCGATAGTTATTCTATTTAGCAGCCGTTGCGTCGCACTCTTGTACTTTTCTGTCAACTGTCATCTGATATCCGTCATCTTTGCGTCGCGCTCTTGTACTTTTCTGTCAACTGTCATCTGATACCCGTCATCTTTGCGTCGCACTCTTGTACTTTTCTGTCAACTGTCATCTTATATCCGTCATCTTTGCATCGCGGTCTTGTACTTTTCTGTCAACTGTCATCTTACATCCGTCATCTTTGTTTTAACTGACATCCGGCTACTATAAAAACAATGCTTTTACTTCATCAGTTACCATTTTTTTATCAAATGCTTTGCCTAGTAATACTGTAGCCTTTAATTCGTTTTTAGACATAGGGAATATGTATACTGAATCTGTTTCTTCATCTATTAATCGTTCAAGCTGCAATTGCAAAGTGTCTTTTTGGTTGTTGTCGATAGTTCCTAAAAAGACTGAGTATTGTACCCTGTATAAGCCTGCCTGCTTACAACACTTAGCTACTTTGCCTCGTACATCATCGTCTTTGATATCGTAGATGACCCATGCAATCATATGGTGAGTTGTGAATGGTGAATGGTGAAACCTGCATTTGTTGTCCTGCTGCGATTTCCTATACAAGGTAATTGGCACCGTTAACGGGCAATTGGTAACCGGCACAACTTGCCATCGCTGCTATAAAATTAAAAGTACAAAAGTGCGACGCAAGAGTGTTTAATAGTAATTCTATAGCCGGGGACCATAAAAAATATAATTGCTGACAACTCTTCATTTGAGCAGGGGATTGCTTTGTGCCTCGCAATGACGACGCTTTTTCTGTCATCTGTTAACTATCATCCGTCATCTTTTCATCATCATCTGTCAACTTATCTTCTTTGCCAATTAACCCGTTTGCAAACGTATGTGCGTCTTGCTGCATAGCGTTTGCTCTTGTCTGGTTACGCCCTTTATACCTGATCGTCTCGCTTTCCATATAATTGTTTAATGCGGTTACCAATAGCTCCTTTCCTTCTTTATTAAGCGTTACGCCATTTGTAATCTCATCCGTGTGTGCTTTATTTACCTTCTTTGCGGCAAACAATCTAAACACCGCCGTTTCAACAAAAATTCGGTAAGGCTCAATAAAGTCAAAGACCATGCTTTTTTGATTATAATCGTCGCGATGAAGAAAGCCAACGTAAGGGTCAAGACCTGCGATCATCAGGCTCTTTTCTACTCTTGTGTATAAGATACCAAAACCGTAATTTATAAAAGCATTGTACGCGTCTTTCGCAGGTCTCATGCTTCTTCCGTTAAACTGGTATTGTTCGGGAAGAACGTAATTGATGGTTTCAAAATACAGGCGCCCGCAGGTACCCTCTAATCCCCTTATCGTGTCTGCTATCTCTTCAATTTTGTCTGCATCAAGATTTTTTAAAGACATTAGCAGGTTTTGAATTTTACCTATTTTATCATCCAGATACTCCGCCATTTGCGAACGGTGTTTCTTAAGGTCTTTTATAAATTCCAACTGATTATGTATCTTTTGACCAATCCATGCTTTGGTAAACGTTACCGCCTCTTTACCCAGGCTTGCTTCTAATTGCCGCTTTCTTATTTTAGTGGTACTACCCAATTTGCTATGCCAAATCCTTCCCATCGGGTGACCGTCAGACTGAGTGAAAATAATATCAATGTTATTCATTAGTGCAAGCCTTACCGCATCGGTACTTAATGCTGCAGATGTCGACATTACTATGGTTGATATTTTGTGCGCTGCTATATGCTGCTTCTTAGGCTCGCCGTCTTTTTCAGGTATCCTTATCTCAAACATATCATCCTTTACATGCAGGTAGGTGCCATAAGTATTGAGGTAAATTTGCATAGTTTGAAAATAAGAAAAAAACACCACTACCACCCCTCGGGTATTTGAAAAAACAAGTTTTTTCAAATACCCGTTTCCCCTCCTTTAAAAGGAGGGGACAGATTTTTTTAAATGCGCAGCATTCAAAAAAATCAGGGGTGGTTAAACGCCGCTCTAATCTGCCCCAACACCCAATTAATATCTTCAAACACCCACCTGTTCTCAAACCTTATCACCCTAATGCCAATACTTCTTAAATAGCTTTCTTTTATCCTGTCCTTTTCAATACCAGGTTCGTGGTAATGTCCTTCTCCATCCAGCTCAACAACCAGCTTTTCGGATGGACAATAAAATCTGCGATAAAATTGCCCAGGCTATGCTGCCTGCGGAACTTGCGGTTTTCTAACTGGCTTCGCTGCAGGTAAGTCCAGAGGGTGGCTTCGGCAGAGGTGCTGTGGTTGCGGAGTTCTTTGCGGAAGGGTTTTAGCTCGGGGCGGTTGTTGATGACTATTTTTTTCATGTGAATGAGTTGTGCGGTTTAACCACCCCTGAGTTGGATGCTGCGCATTCAACTCGGTCCCCTCCTTTAAAAGGAGGGGAAACGGGTGTAGAAAAAACTTTGTTTTTTATACACCCGAGGGGTGGTGAGTTATGGTTCCAAAACCTCTGGCTACTGACTTGCCGAGGCCTATGGCCTCGGGCAATAATGTGTTGGTTACGAAGTCAGCTTCAAAGGCCATCATGGTGTTGTTTTTAAACTGTGTTTCGCGTTGGGCAGTAATCTTGAGATGAGCCATTATGGTTCCTTCAACCCGGTGATCCATTCCCTTAAAAAAACTGAGCAGGTTGCCTGTTAAAATAGCTTTCAGGTGTTTTGCTTTCTGCTCCTCATTTTCATTTAACCAGGTTGCATAATTCTGCTGGTTCAGCGCCATCCAAAGGGTTTTAAAACTGTATGCGTGCAGGTCGTCTGACAAGCCGATGCTGATCATTTTGCTTTCGATATTTTTCTGGTAAACAGGATAAGACCTCTCTCCTATTTCCAGTACTTTCATATGTAGAAACAGACCAATCAGCAATTCAGCGCCTTCGTTAAGGCCTACCAGTGTTGGCACTCCATCCAAAACTTTATACTGCACCAGCGGATACCTGTATGCACTTTCCCCGCTCTCCAAATGATTGTGCAGCAGCGGCGAGTGCTCCTGGAACAGCGTTCCGAAATACCCCCGCAGCTTATGCGCATCACGGGTAGCAAGCTGTATCTCGGGGAAACGGATGGTGGTGAGGTGTATGGGGTTGGGCATGTTAGAGCATAAGGGTATGAATTTCCTGAACCTTGGAATCACGTATAAATCCAGTTTCAGGATTATAAAACTTTTCTAAATCTTCTTTTGAAACAATTAAAATATTTTCAACCTTGGGATGAATTGGACTTAGGTGTTTTGCGTAATAATTAGGAATGGATATAATTCGTTGGTTAAAATATTTTTTTAAATATTTATCAAAATCCTGCTTTAAAACGTTTGCTTCTTCTTTTGAAGCATTTATCATGTTAATAAATGCTTCTTTAGCATTTGTTCCTACCTTATCAACTTCAACAAAAACGGAACAAACATTTTTTTGCTCTTTTATTATTTCAAAAGATGATACTGCATTTTCTCCTCCATCATATTTCAGCGTTTTAATAGATTGAAAAATATCTCGGGAAGTATCAAAACTTATCTTGTTTTCAGCTGTCACTTCTGAAAAATACGATTCAACTAAATTTAAATAATCACTTTCAAAAATTTCATCTTTAATGCTTACTGCTTTTCGGGATTGGTCTTTCGTTATTGTTCCGTAGATTTTTTCGCAATCACCAAAATCAACTACAAATAATGGTAAATGTTCTCTTTCGGGATTTTGAGGATTTGCTTGCCGGTTAACACGTCCTGCTACCTGAACGATTGAGTCAATGGGTGCTAAATCACGAAAACCCATATCGAAATCAAGATCAACACCTGCTTCTACCACTTGTGTTGAAACCAGGATTGGCCATTTTTTACTTTTGGGATCAAGTTCCTCTTTAATTCTTTGGATAATTTCTAAACGATGGCAAGGAACTATGTTGGTTGATAGATAATGTATTGGATTTTGCAGACCATTATCTGATAGAAATGATTTAATAGCATCAAATACAGCAATACTTCTGCTAACTTTATTTACAACAATCAAACAAGAAGGATTGTCTTTTTTCAACCATTCTTCTTTAAAAATGTCTTCGACAAACTCCTCTTCATCTTTTAGCCTACTTTTAATTCTGGTGACAATTTTTGTGCGTTTATAACTTTCGTAAATGTTTTTATTATTATGCAAAAGCTCCAAATATTTGGGCTCACCATTATTAAAAAATATTTTATCCTTCTCATCCAAAGCATTGATTTCATTTTCATTTTTTAATATTTCCCGATAAGCTAATTCAAAAATTTTTGGTTTAGTTGCAGTCATCAATAGAACTGTTGTATTTAAAAACTTGGTTAAGTAATATAAGGTTGCACCAATCAGAGGAAGCTGCTCCAAACGTAAAGTTTGGACTTCATCCAAAATCACAATAGCTCCAGCGAGATGGTTAAATTTTTTAAGAATTTTATTACGATTACCAATAAGGGTTTGAAAGAATTGTACGAATGAAGTAATTACTATATCACTTTGCCAAGTGTCTAACTGCATTAAACGTTGATTATATTTCGTTTCACCTTCCTCCTCTTGCTCATTTCTGCCTTTTTCAAATACGTCAGCATACTGATAGTGCGCTAAAATCTCTGCATCCGGTATCGTCTTTTGATATTCATCTAAGCCTTGTTCAATAATATTGATAAAAGGCAATGCATAAATAATTTGAGATAAAAAGCTTTCAGTTTGATAAATTTTATCACGAAGCTTTAAAGCAAAATCTAATGCAGTTAATGTTTTGCCCACACCTGTAGGAGCGGTGAGCGTAAAAATTCGATTGGTTAAAATATCGGGAAGCTGTAATTTCTCAATAACAGTTTTCCGCACTTCATTACGTAGTTCATTTGTGCTTCCCTTTAAACGTTCATCCACGCAACGAGCCGAAATTTGCTTCCTATTATAAACAGGTGTATCAGAAGCATCTAATTTATCGGCTTCAATTAAAAGAGAGAATAAGTAATTAATGAGAAAGTAGTTTTGAATATTAGCTTCATCTTTTTGAATTTTCCAAACTTTGTTTCTAAAAATTTTAAATTTTGGAATAACTAATAATTCTGGTAAGTCTGGATAATCTATTTCTTTATTAATGTCTTCAATAACCTTTAGAATGCTCCTTTTTTGTAAATCAAAGCTCTCTTTGTAATCATGTGATTTTCTTTCTTCTTTAAAACCATATCCACTTATATCAATCAGATTGGAATGATGACTGATGATAAGGAAATAAGAAAAAATAGAAAAAATCAGATTTTCATTCCCTTTATACTTTTCAAATATAACATAAGCACCAATGCGAGAATGTTTCTTAAGTTCACTATTAACTTTACCTTTTTTTAATAAGTAAGATTGAAAGTACTCTGTAAATTTTCCTAAATCATGGAACTTGCAAACGTTCTTCAACAAATCTTTCAATTGATTTGAAGGAATGCTAAAGTTTATTTTTGACGAAAAATTTCCATCTGCTTTTTGTGACACACCTTCAATATGAATATTTAACCGTTTTGTTCCAACTCTCCCATTAGGAGTTTCTTTCGAATGAGAATAAAAAATATTATTCATTTTCTAAAAAGGTAATGTTGCAAGTATTATTTAGTAAATAATAAACACCTGAATAAATTACACTTAACGGCAAAGCATTGTGAGTAAACAGAACACGATTCATTTTAGATAATTCCCTGTTATTATTTCCAACAAAATCAGAAGGCATAAGTTCTTCTTCTACAAAGCTGTAATCATCTTG
>CAXUMK010000213.1:7429-10223 GCA_964251885.1 uncultured Segetibacter sp.
TTGTTTTTCAAATTTAAGCAACGAAACATTATCAGATATAACAGCAGAGTTAAATTCAATAAAGGCATTTTTAATAGTTTTCTCCTGTACTGTATCCTCCTTGTAAAATTCAGATGAAGATATATAAGCAGAATAACCAGCGATACCAAAAGATAGGTTGTAATGGATTTGCTTATTTAAAATGCTCATTTTAAGCTGATGAAATATTTGTTCTCCTTGTTGGAAGCAAGAAATAAATATCCGATAATGAACTTCATCATTTTGAATATTATGACCTGTTACTATTTCAAATGGTGTTTGTATTCGTCCTCCTGTACCGCGAAAATCAGAGGTAAATGAACGTTCTTTTTCAAGATCAACTTTGAGATTCCCCAAACTTTTAATACTTAACAGGTTCAACCGGTGAAACGACTTTTTAATTGGCGAGCATAATGCAACGCCTATTCTTATTTTGTCGGAAGCCAATACTTCGTAATATTCATCTTTAGATATTCCCAATATTGCAGCAAGGATGCCCATTATTGTTGTACGGGGAGGAATACTAAAAGACATGGATGTATTATTCGCATAATACTTTCTAAAATGCGCCATTTTACCTTTAAGGTCAAACTGTATAATTTCCATGTAAACTTAGAAATTTATGTCTGTATGTTTTTTGATATAGACGTCCTTAATAGGGTTGTTTTCTCCCCTATTTTCGTCAATCAAAAATTTTAGTTTTGTAAAATCAATCTCTAAGTTTTGTAATTCTCTTACATTATCCTTGACAGTCTTTACCTCAATGTATTTGCGTAAATCTCCAAAATAGCCATTGGAAAAACCATCGTTATATATAACTTCTACATACAATTTTGCATACTGATTTAGTTTCGAGCGGGTAGGATTGGCTGATACAGCATTCCAAATAGCATTTCTAAAAGTATCTCTATCAGCTTCTGTCAAACCTGTTTGTTGTGCAGAATATTTATTCATTGTTCCATTAAAAGCTAATAAACTATAATAAACCCGATAATCTTTACCAAACGTACTATTGCCATCATTCATGGTGGTTACGATAGAATTACTTTCAACTAAATCAACCTCATGCAAAGAGTAGCCCCAGTTACTTTGAATGGCACCGGTATATGCCTTAGTAAAGCCGCCAACAGCAAAAGCACTACCAAACATCCGAATATCAACAAACTTATTTTTGACTAATTGAGCTAGTATATAACTGTTTAGCTCCAGATTTTTCTTGTCTTGCAAATGCTTAAAAAAGCTATCGGCATCTTTCTTATCTTTTATAATCTCATCAAATTTTACCTTAAATGCAGGCTTTTCAATAAATAGGTCATTTACATCATCTTCATTATTAAAAACGCGATCAATCACATTTTTAAGTTTCGTATCAGGGCTTACCTTATTTTCGCCTTCCATATCCACAAAAACCTCCACTCCTTCAGATTTTAGATAATCGCGAATAGAACGTTTTAAACGCGTGTCTGTTACCAGATTTGTTTTTGTGTCATAATCCATTCGGGGTTTATTTTCCTGGTCAGGATCTCCATTAGGATTGCAAAGAGTAGCATCATAAAGAAACAGGAAATCGGAATTGTTTAGAATAACTGGCATTATTTGATTTTTGATTTTTAGTAATTGATTTACTTATTTGTTGCTTTGGCTTTAACGCCAAAAGAATAACCGGTTAAAATAAAAAATAGAGCTTCATGGGGATTTACGTTTTTATTATTGTCATCTACCCAATTATTATAGTCAAAATTTTCATTGAAACGGGCATCATTAAAAATAACCTTATCCACTTCTTTATATTGCTTAGCTTTCTCAATTAAAGCATTTCGAAGTCGCAAAATATCTGTTTTATCCATCCCATTAAAATTCAACTTCTCTAAAACAGTTTTCTTTTTATCTTTTTGAATATACGCAACAGAACTCAACATCCGACCTAAATAAAACAAGGCTTTTTGATAAGAAATAAATTTCATTTGGATGAAGAAATTATCAATCTTTTGTTGATACTCAACAATTTGGTTAGTACTCTCATCAAGACTTTCTACTTCTTCAGCTATTTGTTCTTCATTAATATTTTCCATATTCTTAAATAATTTTAATTGTTTTAAAAATTCAAAAAAAGCCAGGTATTTAAATACAGCATCCCTTATTGCAAAGTCAAAATAATCTTCACCAAATCGCTTTACATTTTTAAATGCTTCGTACCTTTTATAATAATGGCATAGCACTAAATCGACAAAATGATTAAATAAAACCTGCTTTTCTATTTGCCTCTTTTCTAAAATGGCTTTGAAAATATTTAAGGCATCATTCTTCTTTTCTTTATCTTTTCTCTGGGGAACAATCTGGTAAACTGTGTAAAAATTAAAATCAAAAACTTTTCGTTCTTTATTTTTAAAATCACTCATTACTCCTTCCCAATCAACAGCGTGCTTCAGTTTTCTAAATTTTGTGTCTATTGTTTTAAGCTCCTGGATCACTTTTTCAAAATGTGTGATGGTTACATCTTTTATCAAATTAATAGTTTTAAAAGAATTGCCATCAGACTCAAAAGCCAAAAAGTTAATCCAATAAACTTCTGCTTCATCAGTTCCATCACCAATTGAAGTCAGGCTGTCAAAATACTCATTTGATTGAAATAATAATTCAGATTTTTTAAATGCTTTTTGTAAAACCACCTCATAATCCACTTTTGTATTATTTAAAAACTGAGGAATAATACAATGATTAATGTTAGCAATACTAACCTGTCGATTTTTTAGTAGATGCTGTGAAGCACGTTCGA
>CAXUMK010000214.1:0-10186 GCA_964251885.1 uncultured Segetibacter sp.
TTCATAGTCGTTTAACCCTTCGTAATCAAAAATAGTTTTAAGAATCTCGTTCTTGAAGATTAGCTCCCTTTAGGGCGGGGGGTACACCTTACTCTTCCTTCCATATCTGCGCAAGAATCTCATAAGAATGTAATCTTGCTGTCTGATCAAAGATGTGCGAGGTCACCATTATTTCGTTTACCTGCGTTTCATCCAAAAATCTTTGCAGTTTCTGTTTTATAGTTTTGGCGCTTCCTATAAAAGTATATTGCATCATTTGAAGTATTGCTGCTTTTTCAGGTTCGCTCCATATACCATTCATGCTTTTTACAGGCGGTTGCAATGGTTTGGTCGCACCATGTATAATGCCCATTGCAAGCTGGTAAAATGAGGAGGCAAGATATTGCGCCTCTTCATCTGTATCGGCAGCAACCACGTTTATACAAGCCAGGGTATATGGTTCTCTTAAGTTTTCAGAAGGCCGAAATGTTTCGCGGTAAAGCTTTAAAGCCGTGTGCAACAAGGTAGGTGCAAAATGACTTGCAAACGCAAAAGGCAATCCAAGAATGGCAGCAAGCTGGGCGCTGTAAGTACTTGAGCCAAGCAGCCATATTGGAATGTCGAGACCTTCGCCGGGGATGGCTCTAACCTTCGCCGTGCTGTTTTCTGCCGAAAAATATTTTTTCAGTTCCATTACACTTTCCGGAAAATCATTTGGTCCCTCGGCGGTATTTCTCCTCAGCGCCCTCATTGTTACCTGGTCTGAGCCCGGCGCCCTGCCAAGACCTAAATCAATACGGCCGGGATACATCGATTCCAATGTTCCAAATTGCTCTGCGATTACCAGCGGAGCATGGTTGGGCAACATAATTCCACCCGCACCAACACGAATGGAAGAAGTATGACCGGCGATATGGCCTATTAAAACGGAAGTAGCCGAACTTGCAATGCTTTCCATGCTGTGATGCTCTGCCAGCCAGTAGCGTTTATAGCCCCACCGTTCTGCATGCTGTGCAAGGTCAATGCTGTTTTTATATGTATCGGCAGGTTTTTTACCCGAAAGGATAGTCGCCAAATCCAAAACAGAGAGCGGTATGTCTGATAGTTTTTTATTTTTCTGATTACTCATCTTTTTTTCAAGTTGAATGATACGACAGACATAAATTGTTCCTGATTTAATATCAGGCAACTTTGGCAGAAGCCAGGAGGATGGTTTCACGCAAAGGCGCAAGAGCGCAAAGGCGAAGAAGAAAGAAATTACGTCAAAAACTATGTTGGCAGTTTAAAACACACTGCCAATGAAGGTTTTTCGGCTGTTTTCAAATGCTGAAAAAAGTATCTTCAGTAAAAGAGTGCGACGCAACGATGACTCATAATAGTTATTCAGCCTGGTCCAAAAAAAATCCCTGCTCCATTTTATGACTTGCGCAGTTTACATTTCCTGCAATGCTTAATCGGGTAATTTCCTGCCTTTGCAGGTGTTCTTCACCTGCAAATTATAGATGACATTTTCTGCAATGCTAAATCAAGTGATTTTTGTAGTCGGCTTAGTAACCTGTTTCATTTTTCGTTGCGTCGCACTCTTTTACTGTCTGTACAATATTCAACAAGTAACAGGCGATGTTTCTCTTTGCAATAAAAACTCTAATGAATAAAAGCACAAAAAATCAAACTATACAACACAATAAGCCTTTTTTATTCCCGTTTCCAATACTTTTATTAAGGTTACATCGTAAGTTCATTTGTATTATTTAACAGAGAAAAATACGTTACGTCTATAAAAAGGTTTTACTTAACAATTCTCTCCTGACATTTATTAATTAAAAAAATTAAGGCTAAGGCATGCAACAAAAGGTATTATTTTATTTCATCGTTTTAATATTGTTTTCCCTTTCAATTCATGCGCAGCAAAACCAAGGGAAAGCTCCCGAAAAATGTGCAAGCATGACGGCTCTTGAATTGAAATTTGCAAGGGAGCCCCAGTTAAAGGTAAAATTTGAACAGGCGAGAATACAATTCAAAAAAACTGTAAAAGACAGGGCTTTAAGGTCAGCAGCAGACAGCAGTGGCGGTAACAGAACTACATACTCTATACCTATTGTATTTCATATTGTTTTAACCAATCCTGATGTTGTTACAGATAAACAAATACAGGCGCAACTTGACACTTTAAATAAAGATTTTTCGGGCAGTAACGGAGATTCTACTAAGATACCATCGTTTTTTAAACCTTTGTTTGGTAAGTCAGGCATTCAGTTTTGCCTTGCGCAGCAAACTCCTGATGCACAGGTTACTTCGGGCATCGAAAGAATTAAAACAACCAAAACTTTATTTGATGCCCAAAGCGAAGACGTAAAGCATGCATCAAGGGGCGGAGCAGACAGTTGGGATAATACTGCCTACTACAACGTTTGGATAACCAGTTTGTCGGGCGGCATTTTAGGGTATGCTACTTTTCCCGAGATGTCGGTACCCGAAGAACAGGGCGTTGAAATTGACTACCGTTCTTTACCGGGCGGTTCGCTTACAGCCTACAATGGAGGAAAAACGCTTACTCATGAGACAGGGCATTATTTCAATCTTTTTCACGTATGGGGAGATGATGGCGGAGCATGCACAGGTTCAGACGATGTCGATGACACGCCCAACCAGGCTGATGCCACAAATACCTGCTACAGCGGTATTAAAACCGATGCCTGTACTCCCGATGGCAATGGAATAATGTATGAAAACTACATGGACTATAGTTTTGACCCTTGCTTAGTCATGTTTACTACCGACCAGGTTGAGCGCATGGAAAGCGCCCTCATTGCGTACCGTTCTTCACTGCTGCAATCTAAAGCTTGTACTCCTCCCATCATCAGAAATTACGATGCACGGCTTTCATCTGTTGACCAGCCTTCTCAAAGGTTGTGTTCCGGCTCTTTTACTCCTGCAGTAACCATTAAAAACAGGGGAAGCCAGGTATTGACTTCCTTAAAAATAAGTTCGAGGATTGATAATGGCAGTATTTCAGATTATAACTGGAGCGGTTCTCTTAGCTTTTTAGCAGCCACGAGTGTTCTCCTAAATAACTTAACCGTTGCTCCCGGCATTCATACATTGACCATTTATGTATCCGATCCTGATAATAAGGCGGATGAAGACGTAACGAATGATACCCTGTCTGAAACCATTCAGTTTTACAACCCGGTAGCAGCGGTATCGGAAAGCTTTGAAGGAGATGTATTTCCTCCAACGGCCTGGGATATTGTAAACCCCGATTATAACATGACCTGGAAGCGGGTAACTGGCACTGCAAAAACCGGCAATGCAAGTGTGATGATGGAGAATTTTAATTATAACGCGGTGGGAGAAAATGACGACCTGAGAATGCCCGGTATTACACTTCAAGGTGTTGACTCTGCATTTTTATCTTTCCAGGTAGCCGCCGCAGTATATACCGACCCGTCTACTGCCAATAACACATGGGATACATTACAGGTATTGGCAAGCACCGATTGCGGCCAGACTTATACAAGCCTTTACAAAAAATATGGCGGCTCTCTTATAACCAGGCAGGCTGCCACAACAACCTTCTTTACACCCACGACAACAGAATGGAGAAAAGATTCTATTAACCTTTCTAATTATGTAGGGCAAGGCAATGTATTACTGACTTTCAGGAATACAAATGGATACGAAAACAATATTTACCTCGATGATATAAACATGAGAACAGTAACTATCAATCCAAACCTTAAAAGAGAGGGATTTTTAGTGACGCCCAATCCCACAAGTGGCGCGGTTACTGTACAGTTTTACCCACAGCCTGCAAACCTGAGAGCTTTGCAGGTCTACACTATAACGGGTCAGAAAATATACGAGATGAATATAGCAACCGGTCAGGCCAATAACTATTACCGCTTTAACATCAGCCGCTATGCATCGGGAACATACATTGTACGGGCAGTTTTTACGGATAAGGTGATTACGAAGAAAATAATGAAGCTGTGATAAGAAGTTATAATGTTAGGAAGGCATTTTTTATGGATTTTCGGTATAGATATAAATTACAGGATTAGGGAGAAGATTTGCATACTGCTTTAATTGCTCAATCTTCAATGATTAGTTCAACAGTCAATCTTCCAATGCAAACGAACATTCTTAGCAAATTCATTTTGCTTTTCTCTGTCTTAAAACTAAAGAAACAAAAATTTAAGACCCTAGAAAGAAAAGCTGACTGTAAGTTTAGAAAGACAGAGAGGGCTGAAAGGTGGAAAGGCAAGGGTAGAGAGCCTAACGCCTAAGAAGCGTTCAGAGATAGCTAAAAAGAGGTGGAATAAATAAAGATTATTTGCTTATAGAATTTTTCCTTACTTTTTTTATGTTCTTAATTATAGGATTTTTTTTCGGCTCATCTTCAAACATAGTCATAGGCTTTGCTCTTTTCATTGGTATCAAATCAAAAACTTTATCTTTAGAATCTTCATTTATGAAATAGTCTATATCAACAAATGATAATATCGGGACTTTACCTGCAAACAAAGAAAGGTCGACAAGCTTACTAATTTTATGGTCAAAATCTCCGTTAAATATTTGACTAATATACCCCTTGGTAACATTTAATCTTTCAGCTAATTGTGTTCTATTTATATTTTCTCTTTTCATGTAAGTCTCTAATATTTCAAATAAGTCATTCTGTATTTGTATTAGCCAGTATTCTTTGGTTTGTAAAAGGGCTTCTCTTTTCATTTTTTATTATTTAACGTCTTGAGATATTGTTGTTTTAAAGAATGGAAACGACTAAAATCTTTTTTTTGATTATTCTTATAACCTGCTAGCAAAACGAGCTTTCCATTTGGTATTTTGATAGCCAAAACCCTTAGATCCTGAAACTTAAATTCAAATTCTTTTATTACTTCCCCTGAGGGTGTTACATCTTTAAATTTTGTTTCTCCCACAGCTTGAAGATTAGCGACCCTGTTCATAATTGCCAGAATTCCAAAGAAGGAGCTTGTATATTTTACTTCTAAAGAACTTTCGTACTCATCAAGTACACCAACTAAATCAACTTCCTTTCCATTTTGTTCCTTTTCATCAATTTCTAATTGCAGCCTATCAACATCCACAGAATTATCAACAATGATTAATTGCTTAAACTGCTGGATTCCCTTTACTTCCTCAATATTTTTTACTACAAATTTAGACATAAATAGTTTAGTTAAAGCTAAACTTTAAAGAAATTTAATTTGCAATTACACTTTTATAATCTATTTCAAACCATAGATACAATTATTTTTTAAAAAGCAGAAGGAATAATCAATATTATGGCTGACGTTCAAGCATAATGCATTATCATACTTACCAAAAAGAGTACAGATTATCAACCTTCTGGTAGAAGGTATAATTAGCGTTTTACATCTCGCAATTGCATGTATCAATAAACAAATAAATAAACGGACAAATTGAAGATGATTTAGTTTGCTGTAAGCAACTCAAATTTCCTCTCCCCGCATTCCTTCAACCGTAATAGCACAGAGTTGTTTAATTTTGTTGTCCACATTGAAATTTTAGCATGTTACTTACTATTGATAATAAGTTGAAGAAGTTGATTGTAATTGGCGACAGGGTATTGATACGCCTTTCAAAATCTGATGAAAGAACACAAAGCGGTTTGTATCTTCCGCCGGGAGTGCAGGAAAAAGAAAAAATACAGCAGGGATATGTTATTAAAACCGGTCCGGGTTATGCTATTCCTTTACCTGTTGAAAATGAGCCCTGGAAGGGTGAAGAGGAGCAGGTGAAGTATATTCCTTTACAGGTACGTGAAGGCGACCTTGCTATCTTCCTGCTCAACGCAGCCACAGAGATTTTATACCAGGGAGAAAAATATTACATCGTTCCGCAAAGTGCAATTTTAATGCTTGAGCGTGAAGATGAATTGTAGTAATTTTTGTATTAGGATAATAATTTCAAATGCGGCAGAAGGGCATCACTTTCAAACAAGTAGTTCTTACCTGTTTGAAAGTGATTTACTAATTGCCGATCTAAGTTCATCTACATTTTCTTTAATAGCATTCAGGCTTACACCCGAGTTAGTAACTCTGCTGTAATTCCAATACCTGAATTGTTCAAGCATCAGTTTTTCGCATAGTTGATCTTCGTTCAATTGCTGGTTATTCATAAAATTGTTTTTTAAAAGGATTACCATAATAAACACAATTTTAGAAGCTTTAATTGCCTGCCAGTCTAATAATGGCATATTTAAAACTGTTTGGAGTATTTATTCAGTCTGAAAAATGCGGCTTAATTTATACAGTCTGTTGGGTAATTTCTTTAGTTTAAGAGTAACAAGGCTACCGGTTTTCGTGAGTTGTTACACAAAAAGATTCAGAAGAAATAAAATTTGAACGGTGCATACCAATTTTTGTTTTTTCTTTTTAGGCCAGCAGCAGGTATTTGTGGAACTCCGGTTGTGTCACTCACTTCTACTTTATCTTTTCATAGCAGCTTTTCTTTTGCCCATTTTTGTTTTGCGACAATTTAGTATGCACCCATTGAAATCATAATAAACCTTTCACCTTTTCAATCACCTGCTCTAAATTTCCTGCATCCTGTCCGCCTGCGGTGGCAAGGGTTTTTTGTCCTCCTCCGCCTCCTTTAATTAACGGCGCTACATATTCTTTAATTATTTTGGGGGCTTCCAGGTTTTTTGCTGCCGCAACTGCTTCGTCGAGCATAATGACCACATGCGCTTTTCCATCGGCTTTTGCAGCTAATACTACTGCGAAATTTTGCAATTCCTGTTTCAGATCGACGCACAGTTTTTTTAAGCCGTCGGCATTACTTATCTCAATTACCTGTCCGAGAAAATTAATTCCGTTTACTGTTTCTACCTGTTTCAATAAAGTTGATTTAATTACAGCCAGTTGCTTTGTTTCAAGGCTTTCTATCTTTTTCTTTAGCTCCGTATTTTCTAATTGCAGGTTTTCAACTGCTTTCTTTACATCCTTTGGATTTTTAAGTGCTTCTTTTATTTCCTGCAAGGCTGTAAAGTGTTCGTTTATGTAATGTTCTGCAGCCTGACCACTTACTGCTTCAATCCTTCTTACTCCGGCAGCAACAGCAGTTTCATGTTTTATTTTAAAAAAACCAAGTTCGCCAGTATTGCCAACATGGGTTCCTCCACAAAGCTCAATTGAATAGCCAGGGTCTATAATGATCACTCTTACTATATCGCCATATTTTTCTCCAAACAAAGCCATTGCTCCCATTGCAACTGCTTCTTCTTTACTCATTTGTTTAATCACCACGGGTACATTCTCTCTAATTTTTTCGTTTACGATTAATTCAACTTTTGCAATCTCATCATCTGTAACTTTTGAGAAATGAGAGAAATCGAAACGCAAATGTTCTGCATTTACAAGACTTCCCTTTTGTGCAACGTGTGTTCCTAAAACTTGTCTTAAAGCTGCGTGTAATAAATGCGTTGCGGTGTGATTTGCTTCGGTATTTATCCGTAGTGACTTGTTTACCCTTGCGATTACCTCTGCGTCAATTTCTTCAGGCAGTTTTTCTGTAAAATGAATAGTGAGATTATTTTCTTTCTTAGTGTCAGTAACATCAATTGTCTGTGTTCCAAAAGTGAGTACACCTTTATCACCAACCTGACCGCCGCTCTCTGCATAGAACGGAGTAGTGTCTAAAACAAGCTGGTATGCTTCTTTGCCTTTTGCTGTTACCTTTCTGTATTTTACAACTCTGCTTTTTGCTTCAAGGCTGTCATAACCTACAAATGTTGTTGATGGAATTTCATCTAATACTATCCAGTCTTCGGTATCTAAAGAAGTCGCAGCCCGACTGCGTGCTTTTTGTTTTTGCATTAATTCTGCAAAACTTTCAAATCCTTCTTCATCAATACCCCATCCGTTTTCTTTAGCAATTAAATGTGTTAAGTCAATGGGGAAACCATAAGTATCAAATAATTCAAAGAGAACCTTACCAGGAATCGAAAGTTTAGCTATGTTATTAGTATCTTTTATATACGGTAATTGAAGAACTGAATCAATTGTTGATTGTATAGAGTTATCATTTGGTATATCAGAAAAGGGAACTTGACCACTATTACTAAAATATTTTTCTATTCGATCAATACCTTTTCCCAATGTTCTCAAAAACCCCTCCTCCTCCTCCCTCACTACTCTTATTACAAAATCTATTTGAGAATTCAATTCGGAAAAAACTTTCTCAAACTGTTTTGCTAAAACAGGCATCAGCTCAAACAAGAGCGGTTGCTTGTGATCCAAATAAGAATAATAGTAACGAACGGCGCGGCGTAAAATGCGGCGTATTACATAACCAGCACCTGTATTCGACGGCAATTGCCCATCGGCAATGGTAAAAGCAATAGCACGAATGTGGTCCGCAATTACCCTAAATGCTACATCCTTTTTATCATCAGCGTTAGTGTATTTCTTTCCTGTTATTCTTTCCGTTTCGGCAATGGTTCCGGTAAACAAATCTGTGTCGTAATTGCTGGTCTTCTGTTGTATTACCCGCACCAATCTTTCAAGTCCCATTCCTGTATCTACATGTCGGGCAGGCAAAGCTTCGAGGTTGCCATTCTTTAACCTGTTGTATTGTATGAACACATTATTCCAGATTTCAATCACCTGCGGATGGTCTGCATTTACCAAAGTCTTTCCGTCAACCGCTTTTCTTTCTTCCTCGCTTCTGCTGTCAAAATGAATTTCGGTACAAGGACCGCAAGGGCCGGTATCGCCCATTTCCCAAAAATTATCTTTTTTATTGCCCATCAAAATCCTGTCTTCGCTGATAACTTTCTTCCATTCATTATATGCTTCATCATCTTTTGGAAGATTCTCTGTTTCATTTCCTTCAAATACAGTTATATACAAACGCTCTTTATCTAATTTATAAACTTCTGTCAGCAATTCCCAACTCCATGCGATGGCTTCTGGTTTAAAGTAATCGCCGAAGCTCCAGTTGCCAAGCATTTCAAACATGGTGTGGTGATATGTGTCGACACCTACCTCTTCCAGGTCGTTGTGTTTTCCACTCACACGAAGGCACTTTTGCGTGTCGGCTATGCGTAGACTTTCAGGCTTTTTATTTCCTAAAAAATAATCTTTGAACTGGTTCATTCCTGCATTGGTAAAAAGCAGGGTTGGGTCGTTCTTTACAACGATGGGTGCAGAAGGAACTATCACATGTTGCTTTTGAGCAAAGAAGGTTAAAAACTCCTTTCGTATTTCAGCGCTCGTCATCATATTGGCCAAAAATTTATTTTCTTGAATTTTTATTAGATGCCTTTTACAGGCGGGGCGAAGGTAGGAAATGAAAACGCTTTTCCGCCGCTGTTAGTGTTCTTCACCAACAGCTTCTTCTTTGCTCATCTGTAATTACTGGTACTTCACTTATAGCTTTATCTATCTGACGATCTATTTTTCCGCTGCTGTTGGTGTTCTTCACCAACAGCTTGTTTTGCTCGTTCATAAACAATTACAAATGCCAAACAATGAACAGTACTCCACTTATAGCTTCATCTGTCTATATCGGTTTTCAGCTATAGTAAGTGCTTCAGCATTTGTTACTTTCTTTGTCTTGAAACAAAGAAAGTAACCAAAGAAAATTCAAGAAAGGAATGAAACAGCCCATTCCTTTCATCGTTCCCTGATTAAGCTTTAGTGCTACTGTGGCTTCGGCATTTGTATTTCATGCATATTCTTCAAGTCCCCCTTTTGGGATTTAAGTAGCTTTTGCAAACGCTACTGCCATTTCTTCTTTTCCACCGCTGTTAATGTTCTTCACCAACAGCTTGTTTTGCTCATCCATAATTTAAAGGTGAAGAACAATTACAAATGCCAAACAATGAACAGTACTCCACTTATAGCTTCATCTGATCACCTAATTTCGGCAATTATAAGTGCTTCAACATTTGTTACTTTCTTTGTCTTGAAACAAAGAAAGTAACCAAAGAAAATTCAAGAAAGGAATGAAACAGCCCATTCCTTTCGTTGTTCCCTGATTAAGCCTTAGTGCTACTGTAGCTTCGGCATTTGTATTTCATGCATATTCTTTTTTTGATTGTCTAATTCGTAAAAGCATTTTTGCCACTTATAGCTTCATCTGATCAGCTAACTTTCAGCAATAGTAAGTGCTTCAGCATTTGTTACTTTCTTTGTCTTGAAACAAAGAAAGTAAC
>CAXUMK010000215.1:0-10161 GCA_964251885.1 uncultured Segetibacter sp.
GCACCGGCATGAATGAAGCTTTCCAATATAGATTTATAAGCGTCCTGCAGTTCGATGTATTTACCAATCAGCCCAATGGTAACTTTGCTTTTTGGATATTTCAATTTATCCAAAAAACCTTTCCATCTGGTTAAATCAGGTTCACTGTAATTGGTTATTTTCATTTTCTTTAAAGCTATCACATCCAGCTTTTCACGCAGCATCATCAAAGGCACTTCGTATATGGTAGAGGCGTCGGCCGATTCAATAACAGCTTCGGGTTTCACATTGCAAAACTGTGCTATTTTTCTTTTAATATCGTTGTTTAAAGGCTCTTCGGTACGGCAAACAAGAATGTCAGGATGTACGCCGTTTTCGCTCAGCAGCTTTACACTATGTTGTGTTGGCTTGGTCTTCAGTTCTTTGGCTGCCCGTAAATACGGTATAAGCGTTAAATGAATAACAAGGCAATCTTCTTCGGGCAACTCCCATTGCAACTGCCTTACTGCTTCAATAAAAGGCAAGCCTTCTATGTCGCCCACTGTTCCGCCGATTTCTGTCAGTACCACATCATATTTATCATCCTTACTCAGCAACAGCATCCTGCGCTTAATTTCGTCGGTAATGTGCGGTATAACCTGCACGGTCTTACCAAGATAAGCGCCTTCTCTTTCTTTATTAATGACAGTTTGATAAATGCGCCCGGTAGTTACATTATTTGCCTGCGAAGTATAAATGTTTAGAAACCTTTCATAATGCCCAAGATCCAGGTCTGTTTCAGCGCCATCCTCAGTTACAAAACATTCTCCATGTTCATAAGGGTTAAGGGTTCCGGGGTCAACATTTATGTAGGGATCAAATTTTTGAATAGTGGTGCGCAAGCCCCTTGCCTGCAGTAATTTAGCAAGCGATGCAGCAATGATCCCTTTTCCTAAACTGCTCGTTACCCCGCCGGTAACAAATATTAATTTGGCCATGGTAAATGGTTAATATGGTTATTCTTTTAGTTTTATTTTTTGTTTGCAATCAGTATCAAATGGCCATACATCGTTGTGTCACTCACTTTTACTGCATTTCATTATTCAGCTTTTATCATCTTCTGCCGGGTTTTGCAAGCACACCCTCTCAATAAGACGTATTGCATTTATAGCTTGTATCTCATATTTTCATACAAAATACCTGGATAAAAAGAGTTTAATTTTTAACTGAAAATGACCGTGGAGGCAAATAGTATAATTCCAGAGGTCATACAAACCTACATTTAATTTGGCTCAAAAAAGAATTATAAAAAAATCTTAACGAACAACTTCCGGCAAAATGTTAATAATAAAATTTGTTTTAATCTTCACTGCTGCACTTGTAAACGGATGTTTTGCTATGTTATACTTTAAAACGGTTAGTAAGGCTCAGCACCCGGCAGCAAGAGATATGAGGTGTTATTAAAATTACATTAGAGAAATATCTGCAATAAAAGCTGCTACGATAAAATTTTCTGCTTTGCATCCATATCCTCTATACTTATAAGAGTATGGCACAGTTTTGTAATTAAAAACAGCAAACCTGGTTGTATGAAAATCATGTCTGACTGGTTAGAGAATGTGATTGAAGATATCGATAACCGCAAAAATGTATCTTCTGCATTTTTACTCGTATTGCTGGTGCTGGTTTTAGGAGCAGGAAGTTTGTATATGCTGATTAATACTCCTGCCTGACGGTGCGCTCCAAATTGTCTCTATCAGGGCGTTTCTATTAAAAGGGTAACTATTTTCTCCATTTCATGTTCTACTACAAAAATGTTCCTTCGAAACCGCTGGTGGATTAGTAAAATGAATTCATAGGATTTTTCCGTTTCATAGTAACCTTTCTTGAAGGTGCCACAATTCGGAATCCTGCCTGATTGGTTCATATAGTTTTTCCTATAAGTTTATGCATTGCAGAATATAGAATTTGTGAACAAAGCCCAATTAAGCTATACAAGTACAAGTGTGCGACGCAACAATGAAAAATAGTAGCAATACTGCCCGGCTAAAAAAAACTCATTGCACATTTATACGGCTTTAAGTAGAATGATTTTTTTTTGTTGTGTTTTTAGCTTCTCCTCTATTTAGAATACTCTTCAAGCATTTCCCTTTCTTTTTTTGACAGGCTTTTCATTCCTTTCCTGTGTATTTTTTCAAGCAGCCTGTTAAGGTCTTTTTGCCTGTTTTGCCGACTTAGATTGTACTTATCTTCAATAGTCAGGTATGAATGATTTTTGAAAAAATAGTTGTCAATTAAAAGCGCCTGGGGCTTATAGATAATAAAAAGAATGAAAGCGATGGCCGGAACCGCAACTATCAAAAGTGTAAAGGCATTTTCAGTAAGGGCGGAAGGGTACAAAGCAACCGCCACTAACATACCTGCAAGCCCTCCTCCCAAATGTGCATCGTGACCGATATTATCTGTTCGCGACCTGATGCCATAAATAGAGATCAGCACAAATGCCAGCCCGAAAAGCCAGCCAGGTATTGCTGGTAAAAGAAAAAAACCAATATGCATTCCCGGAATAATTGCAATTGCAGAAAAAATGATAGCGAAAATGGCACCGGAAGCGCCTACCGAACTATACTCTCCATGATTGCGGTGAATAAACATACTCAGCAGATTTCCCCCAACCAGGCCTGCTGTATAAATAATAAGGTAATGGAAGCTGCCGATAGAACTTTCGAGACTGCTGCTAAACAGGTACAGCGAAAACATGTTGAAAATTAAATGCGTCCAGCTTACGTGCAGAAACCCGGAGGTTATCAATCTTTTATAATCCTTTTGTATCGCTACCGGATCGATCTTAAAACAATATTTATCAAAGAACAGATGGTCTTTGAATCCACGGTAAGAGACAATAATATTTAGTATAATGAGAATTGTGCTGATAGAAAAAGGTGTCATGATAAATGAATACTTATCAATTTTACTAAATATTATTGAAATGCTGACAGACGGTTTAAGACTTAACAAATATGAAGGACTATAAACAGTTGCTTTGATACAGAAGTTGAAAAATCAACAATAAAAAAAGTCTGCTTTTTAGGACAGACTTTTACAGTATGCTTTTCGTGTAACTTAATAATTGATTACCTGTTCTTCCATTATTACAGGCATTTCCCTGAATTCGTATTGTTGGTTTCGCAATTGGGGTTCAAAGCCGGCATCACGTATTGCCTGCTGAATGCCTTTACTGGTAAAGCGGTGAGGCGCTCCGGCTGCACTTACCACATTTTCTTCTATCATAATGCTTCCAAAATCATTTGCTCCGCCATTCAGACAAATTTGGGCAACCTGTTTACCTACTGTAAGCCAGCTTGCCTGTATGTTTTTAATATTAGGAAGCATAATACGGCTGATAGCTATCATGCGGATGTATTCGTCAGCAGTGGTTAAATTATGAACTCCTCTTATTCGCGCCAGCAAAGTATCCGCATCCTGGAATGTCCAGGGGATGAAAGCGATAAAGCCTTTTGCATGAGCAGGTTTTTTTGCCTGTACTTCTCTCAGTTTTACTAAGTGCTCCATTCGTTCAGCAATGGTTTCTACATGACCAAACATCATGGTTGCGCTGGTTGTAATATTCAGCTTATGTGCTTCTACCATTATATCGAGCCATTCCTGCGAGCCGCATTTTCCTTTGCTGATTAAACGGCGTACTCTGTCAACCAGAATTTCTGCTCCGGGGCCGGGAAAGCTGTCCATACCGGCTTCCTTCAAAGCCATCAAGACTTCACGATGTGTGCTTTTTTCCAGCTTGGTTATATGAGCTACTTCGGGCGGGCCTAAAGCATGCAGCTTTAAGGTCGGAAACATTTCCTTTAGTTTACGAAACAGGTCTGTATAATATTGAAGACCAAGCCCGGGATGATGGCCGCCCTGCAGCAGCAACTGTTCTCCACCATAGCGAAAAGTTTCGGCTATTTTTCTGCGATAGGTTTCTATATCGGTTATATAAGCATCAGCATGACCGGGAACACGGTAAAAATTGCAGAATTTACAGTTGGCAATACATACATTGGTTGTATTCATATTGCGGTCTATGATCCACGTAACCTTGCCGTGGGGAACCTGCTTTTTTCTAAGTTCGTCGGCAATATTCATTAATTCGGCAGTAGGTGCATTTTCAAAAAGAAAAACACCTTCTTCGGCAGTTAAAAATTCAAAGTTCAACGCCTTTTGATAAAGATTGGCTAATTGCATGTGTTTGTAAGAAAATGTAAAAATACGACAACCGCCCCTACCTTACATAACTTGTTTTAAGACGGGTTCTTAAAATACACTTAATTAAATTTCAGAACTGTTCGCATTGCAATCATAAGTTTTGTAATTTGAGCCTTGCCGAGCCATAATTAAAAGATGAAGTGAGTGACACAACGATTGCTACATAGAATTTCCCAGGCCTGTCTCATAAAATTTTTATCAGTCATCTTTTTTGTTTTTGGTATTCAGCTTACAAAAGGGCAGCAGACCGAAGAGCCAAAGGCGACATTAGTAACCCAGTTTCCCTTTACATTACTGTCCGGAGGCATCATTGTCGTTCAGGCGCGTCTCGATGATTTCCACGATACGCTCAATTTTATCATTGATACCGGCAGTGGCGGTATATCTTTAGATTCTTCCGTTGTTGACTATTTACAACTCGTCAAAACTCCGTCTGAAAGAATGCTCAGGGGCATAGCGACCATGAGAAAAATAAGCTATGTAACCAACAGAACCCTGCACCTGCCCAATTTGAATATTGAGCATCTTGACTTTCATATAAACGATTACGATTTACTTACAAGCGTATATGGAGTAAGAATAGATGGTATAATGGGCTATAGTTTTTTGAGCAGGTATATTGTGAAAGTTAATTACGACAAGACTACAATTGAAATTTGGAATCCGGGTAAAATAAAATATCCTAAAGGCGGAATGATTTTGAAACCTGCGATAAACGGCATTCCTGTTTTCGATGCTTCTGTTATGGATGACAATTTATGCCAAAGCCGTTTTTATTTCGACTCAGGCGCAGGATTGTGTCTTTTGCTATCAGACGATTTTGTAAAAGACAGCAGCATTTTGCGTAAAGATGCAAAAGTGATCTTAACGCAGGCCGAAGGAATAGGAGGCAAAAAACCAATGAGATTAACGACAGTGAAGGAAATAAAAATAGGCCGTTACAGATTTAAGAAAGTTCCTACCCATATTTTTAAAGACGATTACAATGTTACTTCTTATCCACATCTCGGTGGCTTGATCGGCAATGATCTTCTCCGCCGTTTTAACCTGATCATAAATTATGGTGAAAAAGAAATACATCTGCTGCCTAACACTCATTTCCGCGAACAGTTTGATTATTCCTATACGGGGCTTGGGATATACATTGTAAATGGACAGATAGAGATTGAAGATGTACTGCCCAATTCACCAGGCGAGAAAGCAGGATTGAAATCAGGAGATATAATAATTGGTATTAACAATAACATGAGCGGCAATATACAGTTGTATAAAAATATGATGCAGGATGTGGGCGCAAGATTGAAGCTTTTGATTGTAAGAGATGGAAAGCCTCTTATCCTTACTCTCAAAGTCAAGAGCTTTTTGGATAAAGATGTATAAATCGTTGGTTTTTGCTGTTCTAAAAAGGCCTGTTTTCTGCGTTGCTTTAGTATTTGAAGCAAAAATTTTAGAATACCAGTAACTCTAAATGGTATAATTTGCACTCCTTTTTTATAATGTATGATTCAGTTCGACCGGTTCGTCTTAAGTAATGGATTAAGGGTAATAGTGCACGAAGATCACAGCACGCCCATGGCAGTTGTAAATGTAATGTATGATGTAGGCGCAAGAGACGAAGACCCTGGTAAGACCGGCTTTGCCCACCTGTTTGAGCACCTGATGTTTGGAGGCAGTGTAAATATTGAGGAGTATGACGAGCCATTGCAAATGGCAGGCGGAGAAAACAATGCTTACACCACCAATGACCTTACAAACTACTATATACAACTGCCTGCTGATAATCTTGAAACTGCCTTCTGGCTTGAAAGCGATAGGATGCTCAGCCTTGCTTTCAGCGAAAAAAGCCTCGATGTACAACGCAAAGTGGTCTGCGAAGAGTTTAAAGAACATTATATAAATAAGCCTTACGGCGATGTCTGGCATAAGCTGAGAGAGCTTTCTTACAAAAAACATCCGTACCGCTGGATGACGATTGGTAAAGATTTAAGCCATATAGAAAATGCTAAGTTGGCTGATGTAAAAGAGTTTTTCTTCAAGCATTACCGTCCGGTAAATGCAATTCTTGTAGTATCGGGTCAGGTAAAGCTGGATGAAGTGAAGCGCCTTTCTGAAAAATGGTTTGGCTCGTTACCAATGGGTGAAAAATATCTGCGAAATCTTCCAACTGAGCCAAAGCAGGCTGCCGCGGGTTTTCTTGAGGTACATGCTGATGTGCCTTTAGATGCTTTTTATAAAACCTGGCACATGGCTTCCAGGTTAAGTAAAGGATATTATACTGCCGATCTTTTAAGCGATATTCTAAGTGGCGGCGGATCTTCGAGATTATACCAGGCATTGGTAAAAGAAAAGCAGTTATTCAGCAATATAGACTGCCATCACATGAGCAGCATTGAAGCAGGATTGCTGACAATAGAAGGAAAGCTGGTAAAAGGTGTAAAAATGGAAGATGCCGCAAAAGCGGTGCAGGAAGAAGTAGAAAAAATGAAGAATGAGCTGGTGACTGAAAGTGAATTGCAAAAGGTAAAAAACAAAACCGAAAGCATGATAGCATTTGAAGACATGACCGTTATGAACAGGGCAAACAGTCTTGCCTTTTACGAATTACTTGGCGATGCACAAATGATGAATACCGAGCTTAACCGGTATCAGCAGGTGACAGCAGAAGAGATAAGAGAAACAGCTAAGGAAATATTTGAGGAAAGCAACAGCAATACCATGCATTATTTCAGTAAGAATTAAACAGTAAATTTGAAAAAAAGAAATGTATGCTGACGAAAGAGAAATTATTAGCATCTATAAATGCAATGCCTGAAGATGAGTTTGAGGATATAGATATATTATTTGAAAGGCTGGCAATGCTTAATAAGATACAAACCGGTATTGAACAGGCAGACCGTGGAGAACTTATTACATTAGAAGAACTTGTCAAAGAAATGAAAGAATGGTGAAATTTTGTTTACCCATCAGGCTAAAGAAGATTTGAAAGAGATTAAAAAGCACATTTTCTTGAATTCGATTTTTTGAAGAAGAATAAAAATATGTTAGACAGAAAAACAGCCCCGGAAATAAAAGAT
The DNA here is from genome assembly GCA_964251885.1 of uncultured Segetibacter sp. GTDB lineage: Bacteria > Bacteroidota > Bacteroidia > Chitinophagales > Chitinophagaceae > Segetibacter. The sequence continues at coordinate 7,302 of CAXUMK010000215.1, forward strand.
GCAGTTGAATTTGATCTTCAGCTAAAGCAAAGCGAAAAATTTACATTAGACAATGGCATACCTGTTTATGCAATCAATGCAGGCGCCCAGGAAGTAACAATGATAGAGCTGGTTTTCTACGCAGGTAACTGGTACGAAGATCAAAACATTGTAGCAGGTACCACAAACTTTCTGCTTAAAAACGGCACTTCAAAAAAGTCTGCATTTGAAATAAATGAACATTTCGAATATTATGGCGCCTACCTCAACCGCAACTGCTACAATGAAACAGCAAACATTACGCTTCATTGTCTCAGCAAACATCTCAAAGAGGTTTTACCCGTTGTTGAGGAATTGATCACCGACTCTGTCTTTCCCGAAGAGGAGCTGGCTATTTACAAACAAAATCAAATACAGCGGTTAAAGGTTAGTTTGCAGAAATGCGACTTTATTGCCAACCGCTTTATCGACGAGTACCTGTTTAGCTTTCAGCATCCTTATGGCCGTTACACTTCCATTCCCGAGTTTGAAGCGGTTACAAGAGAGCAGGTTGTGCAGTTTTACAATCAATATTATGTCAATGGCAAATGCATGATTTTCGTCGCCGGCAATTTATCCGAAGATATATTTAAACAGATAAATAGCGCTTTTGGGCATCTGCCTTTAAACCAAAAACCTCTTGCCGAAAAGAACTTTGCAGTTCAGCCAGCCAGCCAGAAAAAGTATCGCATTGTAAATGATCAAAACGGAGTTCAGGGAGCCATCCGCATTGCACGGCCTTTTCCTAACCGTCATCATCCTGATTTTATAAAAGCCCAGGTATTAAATAATATTTTTGGAGGTTTCTTTGGTTCCCGGCTTATGACCAACATCCGCGAAGACAAAGGGTATACTTATGGCATTCACAGCTATTTTCAAAACCATGTGCAAAGCAGTGCCTTGCTGGTAAGCACCGAAGCAGGAAGAGACGTATGCGAAGCAACGATAAGCGAAGTATATAAAGAAATGCAGATACTGCGCCAAGAACTGGTAGAAGCCGACGAATTGCTGCTTGTTCAGAATTATATGATCGGCGGTATCCTCGGCGACCTCGACGGGCCTTTCCAGATTATTAACCGCTGGAAAAGCTATTTGCTAAATGGCCTTGATGAGTCTTACTTCTACAATTCCATCCATACAATCAAAACAATTACCGCAGAAGAAATACAGGAGCTTGCTCAAAAATACCTGGTTCCCGAAGATTTTTATGAGCTGGTAGTTGTGTAATCTTCTTCGCCAAAACTTCAGTTCATTTGCAGCAGCTTTCAAAGCCGCTGTTTTTTTGTGCTGCCGGCAGAATCACTTTTTTCAACATCGTTGTGTCACTCACTGCATCTTTTGGTAATTCTATTCAGCCTCAAATTTACATGCGCTAAAAAAAGATAAAGCAATCATGCTGAAGACAACTTTGAAAATCTTAATTTCTTTATAAAAATGTTATAAGCTATTGCAATGATGGTTAAGTATAACGGCGTCAGCATTATTATCATTACCCACATAAGAGAACTTTTACTTTTTTCTATTTCCGCTTTTAACTCCGATACAATAGCAGACTTGTGTCATTCTGTCTCTGTTAATATTTTTTCCTCTATATATGTTGTTAGATTTTCTGCTTCATCCTTTCCAACTTTATTGCTTAGAAGCTCATAAAGCTTTGTAAGTGTAATCGTCATAATAATTACATTTTAGACTATAAGATAATTTACAATTTCAAATTCAGCAGTTTTGATGCAGAGAATAGTTAGGATGAGTAAAGCTTTAAAAGTACAAGTGTGCGACGCAACGGCTGCTAAATAGATATCCAATTGCCCGGCTCACTACTCCGTACTCCCGACTCCTGACTCAATCACATCGGATGATACTGCTGGCCTTCGGGAATTTTAAAAACTTTGCTTCGTATAAAGGCGAGGAAACTGTTTAGATCTTCCTGGTGGTATTGCTGCCAGGTCTGGTAAGTTTTAAGATTTGCAGCGGGGCCAAACAGCCAGATATTATAAGCATCGAAAAAGCCTTCCTGCAAAAGCTGCCTTTGCTGCTCAAATAACCTGAATGGAAACTTGTCGCCGTATTTATTGTACCAGTCGAGGATAAATCTGGTGCGGATAACGGTTAAGCTCTCTGGCGTAACACCCAAAGAAACCTGGCTTTGCTGCTTGTTCAATATCTCTGCAACGGCAGAGGTAAACAGCACAACGTTTTTCTTTTTAGGGTCAGCAGCAGGGGCCTTGTAACCTGTAATAAAAAATTTTTTGTACTGGTCGAGCAGCAGATTTTTCATCTCAGTACTGCGTGCAGTAAAGCTCTCCATGTTCAGGAACATTTCTGCATATAAAATGCTCCATACAATATCTCCTTTTTGTGCGTATTGAGTAGACAGGTAATAATAATCGCTGCTGTGGTTTGGGTCGGCTTCTATACCTTTTTCCCAAAGCTTTTGCGCTCTCTCCGGTTCTTTTGCCGAGATCAGATCGCCATATTCGCTGTACAAAATACCTTCCGTTGGAAATTTAAGCAATCCTGCTTTATACAATTTTTCAGCTTCCTTGTCTTCTGCAACAGCTTTGTACACCAGGCCAAGCATTTGAAAACATTGTACATCCGCATCAGGCCTCTCGACCATCGGCTTGCCAAATTCCATTGCTTTTGCAAAATCCCTTTTAAGATAATAGGCAAACAGAAGGTCTTTACTTATCTGCAAATCGTTGGGCTGTGTTTGCAGCGCTTTTGTTAATACAAGAACAGCATTTTCATAATCGCCCTGCCTTAAAAAAGTTTGGGCGGTTTCATGAAGTGTAGTAGCATCAGGCGTAGTTTGCGCATAACAAAAAGACGCAGTAAAAAG
>CAXUMK010000216.1:0-3375 GCA_964251885.1 uncultured Segetibacter sp.
ATCAGGCTTTAATGCAGTAGGATTGCTTCCTTACTTGCAATTACAAACGTTTGAAATTACAAAAGGACAACAGTTTTAAAGCGACAATTTTAAATGTACCTATTTTACTTCAAATGAAAGATATTAACTTTAGTAATCAAATTGATGTATTAATTTCATTTTCAAAATTGATGTTATGGCAAATACTACTGATCCAAGTGGGGCAATCATTAATGTTTTAGAGGAAAGTTTCTCTCCTTTAGCAGCAGATGAAATAGCGTTCAGAACACGAATTACCCGTTCTATTATTGAAGAGGTTTTACTAAGGCTTACAAGAACAAAAATTGTTAAAGAAACAGAAGGAAAGTATAAATTAAATACCCAAAACGAATTTGATTCATCAAGAATGTTTATATAACCTGCTTTGTAAATTAACCTACCTATAGTTCTATTTAATGTTTGCAGTTCTACCTTATCTCTTAACATTCGCAACTGCTTTTGCTGTTTCCTACTACAGAGTTTATATCAGCGAAAAATTTCAAACTTTGTTCTTTCTCCTTTATAACGACAAGTACATCGTTCTATACTGCACGTGTTATGGTTTAATTGGAGTTGGTTTGTTCAGTATTTTAAAAGATAGTGCATTAGATTTTTTAGGAAATAATACAAGAATTGATCGGGTTTATATTAAAGCAGTTTCTATTGGCTTAGCTACAAAAGCAATATCAGATATTAATCTTTTCGACTTAAAAGTAGGTGGAACTCAAATTCCTTTAGGTGTAAAAACACTTACGTTGCCTATTGACAAGTTCTTCGAACAACAATTCAACTCTTCCGGCTATGTTAAAGCGAGAGCTTTTCTAACTCCTTATTACACTAAGTTTCAGGCAAAAAATTTAGATATTAAGCAATTCAAGCAGGAGGTATCGACATCTTTAAAAAGGTTTTATCCGGATCAGAAACAAGTGGGATATTTTAGCACTAGTGATAATTATATTAATTCCATAGCAGCAGACGAAGTACTGCTATTGGTTCTGACTGAATTTGGAGTAAAGGTTTTTAGAAACACTTGTGATAATTTAAGTACATAATTTATAAACTTCAAGAGATCTGAGATACTTTATTTTATCTTATTTTTTAAATTGATTACTCTGCCGATTTTATTTCCTTTAAGTACAACTGTGTCAGTTAAGGTTATATTTAATAACGTATCATTTATTTGCTCAAAGGACACCTTGTATATACGTCCGGCACAATTTATACTATCAACTGTCACTAATTCACCTTTTTCATTTATCTTATTAATCCATATAATGTCAGGTGAAGTAGCACCAGTACCGGCATCGACTAAATTTATCACATTTCCATCTTTTAGCTTGAATTGTCCCATCAATATTTCTTTTCTTTCAAACATTGTAGAGCAACCTGCCATGCAAAAAATAATTAAAACAAACAAAATCTTTTCCATAATATTATTCCCCCCAGTGGTTTAAGTGTTCGCAGGAAACATAAACCTAAAATAGCTACCTGTCATATTTCTTAAACAAATGAAGATTACAAACTTTCAATCAGCTTCAAAAACTCCTTTATTGAATAATATTTATCAGAGGAAAAGTCTTAGTATAAAGTTCATTGAAATGCTTATCATCTGTTACAAGATAATCAGCATTTGAGGCAATAGCTATATGGTCTGTATTTCGATTTTCGGGCAATAGAAACAATAAAACAATTGGTATCAATTACGACTTTCATTTATAAGGAGTTCGCATTCGCTCTTCCAGCCATGTGTTCATTATGTCATTATTCCAGCCTCGTTCTTCCCAAAGCCTGTCCATTTCATCACTTGATTTTTCAGCAAAGTACCGGCTGAGCATTTCTTTAATATCATCAAGCTGTGCCTCCGGAATATTGAATGAAAATATATTCAGCAACTCTAACTGCAGATTAGATAATTTGGTAGACGATTCCTGTGCTTGCATATACGAATTTACATAGTTTAATTTAAACGCTACAGTTGTTGTCAAAAGACATAACAACGGCAGTCCACCGCTCGTTAAGTTTGTCTGTGACTACGGAGAGCAATAAAAAAAGCCAGACAGTGTCTGCTATTTGAACAGCTGTTGCTGACCAGTATCTTTAAATTTCTTAAAGGCTTAAAGGATTACTTTTATAAAAAGATTGAGAATGAAAGCGTTTGTAAAATTAACGGCAGTGTTTGAAAAAGTTCCTGAAGGTGGATATATATCTTATATTGAAGAAATTGCAGGTGTAAATTCACAGGGAGAAACATTGGATGAGGCAAAAGCTAATTTGGCAGAAGCACTGGAAATGATATTGGATACCCAACGAATGCTTTCCAGGCAGTGAACGGCAACATAGCGATATTAAAAGCCTCATGACAGGAAATAAGCCCAATCTTGATTACATCAATTCATGGACAAAAAAATTGAAACTAAATACTTATAAATTATTTGAAGATGAATGATGATGTGTATGACAACCTGCCTGCGGATACGCCGCCGCATATTCTTGAAAAGCAGGCAGAAATAATACAGTCGCTTTCTTATTCTGAAAGATTGCGGATAGCAGGTGACTTATCTGATTTTTGTTACCGGCAAACAATGAATATGCTGCGAAAAAAACTAAATACAAGCAATGAGAAGCTTTTAAAAATTGCTTTTATCGAAACAGTTTATAAAAATGATTTTTCAGCAGAAGAGATGGATAGAATAAGGGCTTTTTTTAGTAGGAATGATTAGTTGCATAAAGAAAGATGTCGAAAGAATTGATTTTTTCATAGCGGTTACACAATTTCACTCAACTCGAGCCAGCGCATTTCCTTGTCTGTTAAAAGTGTTCCTATCTCTCCAATTCTTATGCTTGCCTTTGCGACCTGGTCAAAGGGAATGTTAGCCAAACTGTCTTCCAGCTTTTGCTTTTCTCCTTCAAGTTCCTTCATCTCTTTTTCCAACACTTCAAACTCCTTTTTCTCGTTGTAAGTGGCTTTCTTTTGGTTGCCGGTTGCCTGTTTCTGATTGCCCGCAACTGCTTCTGTTGTTGTTGCGTCGCTTTTCATCTTACCTAATTCTCCCCATTTATCCTTGCCTTTCTTTTCATTGGCTTTTAACCATTCACGGTACAAAGTATAGTTGCCGGGAAAATCTCTTATTTCGCCCTCTCCTTCAAATACAAATAAGTGATCTACCAACCTGTCCATAAAATAACGGTCGTGACTTACGATCAGCACGCAGCCCTGAAACTCGCTTAAAAAATTTTCCAGCACACCCAGCGTTGGCAAATCGAGGTCGTTGGTAGGTTCATCAAGAATAAGAAAGTTGGGGTTCATAAAAAGGATCACCAGCAACTGCAGCCGTTTCTTTTCGCCACCACTAAGGC
>CAXUMK010000216.1:3385-10088 GCA_964251885.1 uncultured Segetibacter sp.
GTTTTGACGTATTCAATCACCCGCATATCCTCTTTAAACTCAAGCCCCTGCTGACTGAAGTTTCCAAACACGACTGTATCACCAATATTTATCTTACCGCTATCCGGTTTTTCAAGCCCCTGCAGAATATTAAGAAAGGTACTCTTTCCCACCCCATTCTTACCAATCACTCCAATGCGCTCACCACGGCTGAAAGTATATTCAAACCCCTTCATAATTACCTTATCGCCATAGCTTTTATACACCTTTTTCAACTCGGCAATCTTACCACCTAAACGGGTCATCTTCACTTCCAACTGAAGCTGTGCATCTTCTATTTTCTTCTTTGCCTGCGCTTCCACTTCATAAAAATTATCCTGCCTGCTTTTGCTTTTTGTAGTTCGCGCCTTTGGTTGCTTGCGCATCCACTCAAGCTCTTTGCGATACGTGTTCTTCGCTTTATCAATCGTGCTCAGTTCGCTTTCTATCCTGGCTGTTTTCTTCTCTAAATAGTTTGCATAATCACCCACATAATTGTACAACTCACTACGCTCCATCTCCCATATCTCATCGCTGACAGCATCGAGAAAATAACGGTCGTGGGTTACCAGGAGAAGTGTAATGTTTTCGCCGTTCAGGTAATGTTCAAGCCACTCAATCATTTCTACGTCGAGGTGGTTGGTAGGTTCATCCATTATCAGCAAGGTATGCTGATGCTCAAAACCAATATCAATGAGTGTTTGTGCAAGTGCAACACGTTTGCGCTGTCCACCGCTAAGCTTAGCCACCGGCTGATGCAAATGGTGAATGTTCAGCTTATCCATTATCTCTTTCACCTTGCTTTCAAACGACCACGCGTTCAGGTCATCCATTCTTGCGAGTGCGTCGCTGATCTTTTGGCCATCATCTTCCTTACCTGCGGCAGCATTTTCCTCTGCTGTGTCAACGGCCTCTTCGTAATCCCTGATGGCTTTTATAACCGGGTTATCGGTATGAAAGATATTTTGCAGAATAGTTTTATTCTCATCGAACTGCGGATCCTGCTCGAACAGCGCGACAGTTACGTCTTTATTTATCCAAACCGTGCCGCTTTCAGGCGTTTCTTTACCTGCAAGAATTTTAAGAAGCGTACTTTTTCCAACCCCGTTGCGGGCTACCAAAGCAATTTTATCTCCTTCGTTTATATGAAATGAAATATTATTAAACAACGGAACAATTCCGTAACTCTTAGTCAGATTTTCTACTGTAACGTAATGCATAATGGGCGCAAAGGTAAGTTATGAGACGGCGAATAATAGTGTAAGTATTGATAAAAAAGTGGAGAAGGTTTCACGCAAAGGCGCAAGGGCGCGAAGGAGAGAGAAAGAAAAAATTACAGCAAACATCTTTGCAGTTTAAAAGGTAAAAGAGCAAATGAAGGTTTTTTGGAAGTTATTAAACTGTCGGAAAAAAGTTTCCTTAAATGAGAATGAGAAGGTTTCACGCAAAGGCGCAAGGGCGCAAAGGTAAATGAGATTGGAGTTGGGAGTTGGGAGATCGGAGATAAGAGACGGGAGATAGGAGATGCGAGACGGTAGTCGGGAGATGGGAGATGGGAGACGGGAGATGCGAGACGGGAGATGCGAGACGGTAGTCGGGAGATGGGAGATGGGAGATGGGAGATAGGAGGGAGATGAAGCTTTTGGCTGTTTTTGAAATGTCGAAAAAAGTACTTTCGGATGAAGTGTGCGACGCAACGATGTTAAATAGTAGCAACACAGATTGGCTCATAAAAAATTTCTTCTTTTACTGCAGTAACTTTGGTGTTGTGCGTGGTGGTTGATGTAAGGTGAATATTAATTTTGAAATGAGCTTATGATAAAAGCCGGTAAAATACATAAAGAAAGAGTGACTGAGCTTTTGGCTGAATGTCTTGATAAGAATAAGACTGTTAACTGGATCGTAAAGCAGGATAATAAAAGAAGCCAGAGAGTAAGAGATTTGATAGATTATTCTTTTGAAGCCTGCATTCATTCAGAACAAATTTATATGACCGACAGCCAGGATGGTGTCATCATCTGCAGTTTGTCTGATGATAAAATACCTGCTTTGCAGGAGGCTTACCTGACTGCCCGTTTTATTTTCCAGGTTTGTGGAATGGATGGCACAGGAAAAGCACTGCGAAGAGAGCAATATGTAACTTCTTTTCATCCCTGGGACGAGGAGTTTATTTATATCTGGTTTATAGCGGTAGACAAAGCTATGCAGGGCAAAGGCATCGGCTCAAAAATGCTGCTGCAGGTGATAGATAAAAGCATCAAAGAAAAACTTCCCATTTACGTTGAAACTTCTGACATGGGCAACCTGAAATTTTACCAAAAACATGGTTTTGAGGTATACCACATTTCGGAACCGGAAATCTTTGGCTTTCAGCTATATTTTCTCAGAAGGTTGCCAATAGCGGGTAATTCGATCAACTGATCTCTTTTTTACCTGTGATGTTCGGGAAGGATCACAGTAAATGTAGCTCCTTCATCAGGTTGTGAGTTTGCATAGATAATTCCCTGGTGATTGAGTACTATTCGTTTGCAAAGCGCCAGGCCAATACCGGTACCTTCATAGTCGGTTTTGCCGTGGAGCCGCTGGAATATGGTAAAGATCTGATGCGCATTTTCCTGCTCGAAGCCAATTCCGTTGTCCCTGCATTCTATTTTATAATGCGTTTTTTCTTCATTCAGCTCTTTGTGTTGTTTCACCTCTTCTTTCGTTACAATGGCACATGTAATATTTAGTTCAAGGTTTCTTTCTTTACTTGCAAATTTGAGAGAATTGCTTATGAGATTGGTAAACAACTGGCTCATTTGCAATGGTATTGCTTCTATTACAGGCAATGTGCCTGTATTGATTTTCGCACTCTTTTGCTCTATCAGCAGTTCATAATCTCCAAGCACATTTTTTATTGTATTATCCAGATATACCTTCTCAAACTTTTCCCTTTCTTTAGAAAGCATTGAAAATTTTAAAACGTCATTTATCAGATTTTGCATTCTTTCCGACGATGACTTGATCTTATTAATATAAAGTTCTGTTTTTGGTGAAATTTCTCCCAGGCTGTTTTGCATCAACTCTATAAAAGTCCTCACCTTTCTCAGCGGTTCCTGCAGATCGTGAGAGGCGATGTATGCAAACTGATTGAGCTCTACATTAGACTGATGAAGCTGCAGGTTTGCTTCTGCCAGTTCTTTTGTGCGCACCTGTACTTTATTTTCCAGCGCTTCGGCAAATTCTTTTTGCTCGGTTATATCCTGCACTATGCCTAACAGCCTGGCAGGCTCTTTTGCAATATTATACAGTACAGTACCTTTTACCCTTATCCAGTGAGTTGATCCATCTTTCCATATTACTCTAACTTCATAATGAAGACTTCCTGACTGTAAAGCTTTCTCAACGGCATTGTTTCTTACATATAAATCATCGGGATGAATAGCTGACATAAATTGATCTCTGGTAACAACATGGTCAAAACCGAAAATGCGTCCAAATCTTTCATCGGCCACCACATCATTAGTGTCATAATTTACTTCATACACCCCCAGTTCTGCAGAGGTTATGGCAAGTCTTGCTCTTTCTTCTGCATCTTCAATTTTTTGCCGCGCAATTACCTGCGGTGTTACATCAGTGGCAACCGCTACAATGCCCGTTATAGTTCCGTCAACTTCTTTTAATGCTTCATAAATGAAATTGATATAAACTGTTTCAATTTTACCATTTCTTGGCAGGCTAACCGGTCGTTCGTAACCTGTAAATCTTTCTCCGGTTGTATACACATTGTGTAGCAATTGTTCCAAACCTTGTGCTCTTGCTTCAGACAGCCCTTCAAATATGGGTTTATTGATTATTTCTTCTTTTTGTTTACCCCATAATTCAAACATTCTCTGGTTTGCCAGTTCTACTTTATAGTCAGATCCGCTTAATATGCACATGGCAACCGGGGCTTCGGCTATCAGGTTTGTAAACCTTCTTTCGGTTTGTTCCAGGTTTTTGATAAGATTTACTTTAGCTGTAGTTTCCACACAGGTTACAAAAACACCTGCCGGTTTTCCGGCCTCTCCGATTATCGGGCTGTAACTATATGTCCAGTATACATTTTCCAGTTCTCCGTTTCGATAAATCGGTAATAAGTTATCTTCATCCCAGGTGCCTCCTTTGCCACTCAGCGCATGATCTATAAGTGGTTTGATGTCCCGCCATATTTCCGGCCAAATATCTTCGCCCTTCTTACCCAGGGCATACGGATGTTTGCCGTTATTTCCAAGACTGGGACGGTATGCATCGTTGTAAAAACAGATATGCTCATCGCCCCAAAAAAGGAACATAGGAAATTTAGAATTGAGTATAATGCTTACAGTAATTAGTAAACTGTCAGGCCAGGTTTCTGGAGTTCCTATTGATGTTTCTGACCAGTCGTAACTGCGGGTCAATTCACCCATTTCTCCGCCATCTCTGAGGTAAGATTCAAAAAAATCATTTTTTCTGCGATCTGCTGTTACCGGCTTGGTTTGCATATTATATTTCAAAAAAGTTGAGTTTACAGGAACAAATAGTTAACTAAAGAGGTTTGTTTATACATAACGAAGTAAGTTCGTAATCATTGTGGCTGCACCTGGTTTGGCTTTATAAGCCTTTCTTCTTTGTTGATATTTGAACCTGACAGGTAAAAATAGCGAAAGGAATGCTCAATGCATTGGTTTGAGAAGTTAAAGAATGATATGACAGTTAATTTTGCCTGTTCAGGTGTTTATACTTTGCACTGCAATAGCTTTTAGGAGCCGAACTGCATTACTACTATGAATCATCGTTGCGTCGCACACTTCGTCTGAAGGTACTTGTTTGGGCAAAAAGAGAGCCGTCATTGCGAGGAGAGCCTGTCGCGAACTTGTTTTCGGTAAACGACCAAGAAATCCCCCGCTAATAGTAGGCCTGTTCAAACACAAACTGGATTGCTTCGTACCTCGCAATGACGGATTTAATTAATCGACAGTTTGGTATGCACCCCTTTCGCAATTGTACAGTACGTGCTTATTTTGAGAGTGTGACAGTCCACTGCGGACCGCTGTAAACTTTGAATGTTTCGGAGAAATTTCCCTGATTTAGAGCGAAGGATACATTCAGCAAGCTATTGAGATAACACAGGGGTTTGTCTTTATCAACTGCTGAAAAAGTAGTGATGTAGGGCATGGTACCGTCGTATATTTTTTCGTTGTTGTGATAGACGATTACATGCACTTTATCTCCATAATGCATCTTTAATTTTGTAAAGGTTTTTGAATCAATATTCGTCCAGATATTGCCATACTGAATATCAAGAACCGGTATATTTCCTTTGATTATTCCATCAGCAAAAGTAGGTTTCTGATAATCTATTGTAACCACTTTTAATGGCAGCGCAGGGCCGACATCTTCAAACTTAATGGTGCCTGACGCAAGCCTTGCAGCAGTGTAAGCATATACATCGCGTCCGTGAAAAGTGTATGACTCAGCCGAACCGGGCCGCCTGTTTTTGGTTTCATCTATTTCTCTTATTTCAAGTATGCCCATGTTCTCTGCGATCAGTGTCAGGGTACCATTGTCAGGAGTAACAAAAAATTGCCCTGTTTTTGTTTTCAGCACGACTGATTTTCTTTGAGAGCCAACACCCGGATCAACCACTGAAACAAAAACAGTTCCCGCTGGCCAGTACGGTGCGGTCTGCTCCAAACGGTAAGACGCCTCCCAGATATTATAAGCAGGAATTTCGTGTGTAAGATCAAAGATTTTTAAATCATTCGAAACCCCCATCGCCACTCCTTTCATCGCAGAAACCGCTCCATCCTTTACGCCAAAATCGGTTTGAATAACCAGAATGTTGTTTTGAGCGGAAAGATGAAGTGTGAGTGTAACGAGAGCGGTAATGAAAGTAAACTTTTTTAAAACGAACATAAAAATGGTTTTATTAAAAGTAATATATAGTTCTCACTTTTGTAATGCACTCGTTTCAGACCCAAATGATGGCTGATGGAAGTTTGGTACAAGCTGGCCTTATGATTTTCATACTCTATTTAATTTAAACTAAAATATGTCTTACATTCAAAAATTCGTTGCTTATTTACTCATTCTTATTTTAACTTCCTGCAGTACAAGCAAAAAGTTAGAAAACAAAAAAGGCCTCTATAAAGACAAAAGGGAACTATTGAAGGATTATGCTTTTTGCCAATGCATGCTTTACAGCTTTGAAGCCGATTCAATTAAGCTAAATGATGTGAGTATTTCTGTATTGTATGAATTAAGCGATTATTCAATTTCTTTACTGCAACGAAAAAAAATGGATAGCATTGCTCAATCCTTCGCAAATACAATTGAACCTCTGCAACCCGGTGATTATGGAAATAAAAGAGCAGTAATATTGGAATGCTTACACTTTTATAAAAGCAGACAGCTTAAAAAATTGATTAACAGCATTAATAAATGATGCTGTTATACTGTAAAGAATTAAACTCCTTTTTTTAGCCGCTTTTATTAGCCCGTTGGCATTCTTCGCCAACGGCTTTTTAAATCATAAAAAATATCAAATGAATTCAGAAGATGAAAATTCTTCCTCTTTTAAAAACTCAAAAATGAGTAAAGTTCTCTTTGCTTCCAGTGTACTTGTTATGGCATATTGCGTAGCAGTAAATATAGTGGGTGGTTTTTTTCTTCTATTTTTATA
>CAXUMK010000217.1:0-10026 GCA_964251885.1 uncultured Segetibacter sp.
CGGATGCGCGTAGCCGTTGTCGGTTTCATCGGCGCGAACAAAGCAAAGCGGGCGGGCAAGCCGAATGGTGTTTTCTTCTTCCGCACCATAGTGCCCGGCAGTCCAGATGTCAACCATTACCATATCAGGATTGGTGATGCCATACCTGCGAAGCGCATCCTGAAACTGCGGATCATTCTTTACTACTTCCTCGCATTCCACCTGTTCATCCGCGGTCATGGTTGGTTGCACGCCGGGAATGTTTTGCCAGGATACAATTGTATTTTCTGTAAGCGATACCACTGCTTCATATACAGAACCGTTTGCGCTGTCCAACACAATCGCGAACGTTTGTCTTTCAAACGGCTCTCCTTCTGTGTAAGCATATACAAAAGCTTTGGGTGGCTCTTTGAGCGATACAGAAATAAAACGGGTGGTGGCTCTGTCTAAACTTTTTTCGGATATAATCAGCGCCACGCTGCTGTTGATTTCTTCGGCAGTGAGCGGATGCAACGGATGTCTTACCAATGGAGGAGCTACAGTTTTTGTCATGGTGTTTTGCATAAAAAATAAAATAATGAAGAAAAAGTAATATCACTTATTTATAATTGTCACAGGATACAAGTAACTCTTTGGCTTGTCGAATAAAGAACGAAAAGTACACGAGTGCGACGCAACAGTGGACTCATAGTAGTAATCCTGCCTGGTTCAAAAACTTCTACTCACCACTTTATCCCTTGCACAGTATAGTAAAAAAAGAAAATAATGGCGGCGGGATATATTCAACACAATATAGTGTCTTTTGCTATTAATTTTAACTAACCATTTATCCACCACTTTAGCTGGTCGCCTGAAAAAGCATTTTCATTTACTATTTTTACAGTATGCGGCAGCTTGATTTATTTGGTTCTCCTCCCGAAACACCGCCTTCAGAAAATAAGGTAAAGGAAAGCGCTGACGCTGAAGTCGCCGGCAATTCAAAAGCTTCTTTTCAAATAGATGAATTAAAGAAAGCGGAGCTTGTGTATGATAAACCTGAGGCCGATGATAGAAAGGCGGAAACAGAAGTGCACGAAGAGTCATTTGAACAAAATTTTCTACCAAATGAACTTTCTTTAATAAAGCCCCAAGCTGAAATTGAGGTTGTAAATATCGCTGCAGAATTTGCCATAGCAAAAGATTATTTGCTTGAAAAAGCGCCTGCAGAAGCCGGAATTGCGCACACTTACTCAAACATCTCTGAAATAGAAATTATTGAAACAGAGTCTCCTGAACCAGTAAGGGAAGTGATAGCGAATACCTTTCCTGAGCAGAAACCTGAACCCGAAAAACCAGCACGAAATGGTTCAGTAATCTTTGATGATGGAAAGATTTCAGTTAAAATAAAAACTAAACCAGTTCTGCCTTCAGTTGTGACAAAAGAAAGAAAAGTCGCGAATGAAAAAATACTTCAGAAAAGAGGCAGAAAATCATTCCGGGAAATTGACGCAGAAGTAGACCTGATCGAAATACCGGAAGATGAAATTTTATTTCAAAAACAATATTATTCAATAAGCGAAGTAGCGGGCTGGTTTAGAGTAAACACTTCTTTGCTTCGTTTTTGGGAAAACGAATTTGACATTCTGCAGCCGCGAAAAAACCGGAAAGGCGACCGCCTTTTCAGACCTGAAGATGTAAAAAACCTGCAGCTCATCTACCATCTGCTGCGGCAAAGAAAATATACAATTGAAGGTGCAAAAGAGTATATAAAGACAAACAGGAAAAAAGCAGATACGCAACTGCAGCTTACAAATACTTTGCAAAAGTTTAAGAGCTTTTTGTTAGACCTGAAAGCTAACTTGCAGCCATGACAAAAATAACAGCAGCTTTCTTTGTTTTAGCCTTCTTTGGATCATCCTGTTCTTCATCGCGCCAGCAAGCAACCGCACATCCGAAGTATATAGTAGTTGCAGATGCTAAAACAAAAGTTTTAAAAGGATATATCAACCGCTCGGTTCTTGAAAGCGATACTGCCTTTAAATGGTTTGCCGCAAACATGAAGTACGGAACTGCTGATGCATCTGCTGTTGAGGTTTTCAAAAACAATTCTGCAAACTTTAGCATGGTTATTTTTGGAGGTACCTGGTGCGAGGATACGCAAAATCTTTTGCCGGTTTTTTATCGGTTGGTTATTAAAAGCGGCTACCCCGAAAATAAGATCACGCTGATTGCAGTAGACCGTGCCAAAACCGCTCCTGATGACCTGCACAAGACTTATCATATTACCAACGTTCCTACTTTTATAGTTATGAGAGATGGTAAAGAAGTTGGCCGCGTCGTAGAATATGGAAAGGAAGGACAGATTGATAAAGAGCTTGGAGAAATTGTGTTGAAAGAAGCCGGAAAATAAGTTGTCATTTCACCACTTTATACACTTCAAGCTGGTTATTGCGGGTAAGGCAATATATCTGGTTTCCATTGAAATGTATCTTAATAAAATCTTTCTGGTTTGCAAAAGCAGTGAATGAAAGTAGCTGCAGAGTTGCAGGTTTGTACAACATAATATGGCTGCTGTCTCTTGCAGTAATGGTGTTTTTGTCGATCACCTGCACATCTAGCAAATGCAATAACTGAAAGTTGTTTTTCTTCGCGCCATAATAATCAAAAACCAACAGGCCTTTTGCCGGATCATATAAATACAATTGGCCGTCACGGTCAAAGATTACATCAGGCGTTGGAGCTGAGTCGAATATTTGCCTGAAGTCGGTGAAGGCAAGCAAAACGTTACCCTCATCATCAATCTTTTTTAATTTGCTGTCAAGTTCGTCAAATACCCAGATATTATTATCATAGCTGCTTGCAATTGCCCTTGCCTGTAAAATGTTTTGTTGCCGCAGGTCAATTTTTGCACGTATATTCAGTAACCTGTCAAGAATAATTATGGTGGCGAAATCTTTGTAATAAACCAAAATCTTCAGGGGATTTGTAGCATCGATGGAATAAACGTTGCCATACCTTTTTACATTATTATATACAGCAATAGTGTCACCGTTTTCATCTACCTTTTTTAGCTGGCCTGTTCTTGTTAGCAGGTAAATATTGCCGAGGTTATCTGTCGTAAAATCGGCTACTTCATCATTCAGCCGCTGCACCAATGAAACCTTTAAAATGCCTTCCTGCTGCGATAAAGCACTGAGTGAAAATAACATCACACTTAATATGGTGACCAGCTTTATCAATCGTTAACCAGTTTTTTTAATTGTATTTCCTTCCCGTCAAATTCAGCATAGGTAAAATATTGTATCCAGTCTCCTAAGTTGATATAACGGCTTTTATCAGTCAGTTTTATATCAAGAGGTAAATGACGGTGACCAAAAATAAAGTAATCATAATGCTCTTTGGCTAAGATCTGCCTCGAGAAAATAATCAGCCATTCATTTTCTTCACCTAAAAAAACTTCGTCTTTTTTTCCTGTCTTCTTCCTGCTTTTGCGGCTGAAGAAATTTGCAAGACCAATTCCCCACGACGGATGCAGCATACCAAAAAGCATTTGGCTCAGCCTGTTTCTGAATACCTTTTTCAGCAGCTTATAACCGTGGTCTTCCGGACCTAAACCATCACCGTGGCCAATGAAAAAATTCTTTCCATTCCATTCAAATGTCTTTGGCTCAAAGTACACGGGAATGTTCAGTTCTTTCTCAAAATAGCCACGCATCCACATATCGTGGTTGCCCACAAAGAAACGAACAGGAATACCGCTGTCTGTTATTTCGGCAAGCTTACCAAGTAAACGAACATATCCTTTGGGCGTAACGTGTTTGTATTCGAACCAGAAATCAAACATGTCACCCACTATAAAAATGGCTGCTGCACTTTGTTTTATCGAATCTAAAAAAGCAACGATCTTTTTTTCCCTTTGCAGGCTGCTTGTATAATCGGGTGCACCAAGGTGAAAGTCTGATAAAAAGTATATTTTTTTTCCTGCAGGCACTTCCATCCTTATAATTTGCTTTTGTAAGTCGGGTAATCAAAAATGTCTCCCGAAGGTATAACCGGTTGCCCTTTTACATCCTGGTTGTACCAGTAAATCCAGGCCTTTGCAGACTGATTGTCGTAAAAAACATCTGTCAATTCCCGTCTGTACAAAGCCGTCTCATTCGGTTCCGGGTTCAATCCTTCATAGTCGTCTAATTGCTCAATTGCCCAGTCAAATTCACCTTCGTTTTTCAGTTCATACAATTCGCCGGTGATAAAAGAGTCATCTGCAGTCGCAACAGCAGCAGGATAGCTGCCAAGATCATACAGTAACCCTTTCACCCTCGCATTGCTGACTAGGGTAAAATGTTTGCTTATATAATCCAACGCAGCATGCTGAAAACCACTTCTCAATGACCCGTACACAAACAAATTGGTTATATTATTTTCCATATCGATAAAGGTAAACCTAACAAAGGTTAAAAGTGTTGACGATGTATTCTGCTTTGGTATGTTTTAGTATTTGTAGTTTTTTGGGGTAACCGTCAGTGTATTTCATCGCAGCTCCGGTTGTGTCACTCCCTTGTGCTGTATCTTTTTATAGCAGCTTTTGAAGAAAATACGCGAAAAACACAAGTTGATAAGGCAGAACTAAACGAGAGAAAGTTTAAAGGATCATGCAAGTTTTATCATTCGTCATTGCGAGGAACGAAGCAATCCCATGCTCAATCAGGTTGACAGTTACCATGAAATCCACCCGTTATGCGTTTGGGGCTCCTTCAACTAAAAAAACATATACTTCACCTGGTCCATGCACACCAACGACTAAAGTTTTTTCAATATCTGCAGTCCGGCTTGGTCCGGTTGCAAGCGTAATTAGAGAAGGCAATTTACCCGCATACTTCTCTTTTAAAATCAGCAGCCCTTCTTTTATGTCATACACCAACTGGCTTGTATAGGCAACACAAATATGAATGGGAGCATACACACTTGCTGTTCTTCCGCTTGCCTGTGCTGAGCTCATCAATAAGCTTCCTGTTCTTGCTATCAACAATTCGCATCCTGTAATGCTTGCATCGCAGGCAGCAATATTAGTTGCAGTGAAGTTATTAAAACCGGCCTTCTCCAGCTTCTGCCTGATTTTTTCCTCGTTGCAAAAAACAGAGCTAAGTTTCTTTGCAACGCTCAATTGCTGAAGCTGTTGGGCAAGTTCCGCTTCATCCATACAAAAAGAAAACTTACCTAAAAGCCCGGTAAAATTTTCTGCAAATTCAATGTCAAGATCTTTTTTTGAAGGTTGAAAAACACTTGTATGTCCTTCACTTTGCGGAAACGGAACAGGCACCGGGTTTGCCAGTGCCTGTCTTATTTTTTTTAAAATATTTTCTTTGGGAGAAGAAGTTTTCATAACACTCATTAAGCAACTCAATTTACAAATCTACCACTGTTTTTTCAGGGGGAGCGCTCAATTCAGCATTTACTTCCGGCTGCACATCAAGCAGTTTTTTATCTTCGAAAGGTCTTTTTCCTATCAGTACTTCCACATCGCTTTGAAATAGAACTTCTTTTTCTAAAAGCTCTTTAGCCAATATTTCTACTTCCCTTCTTTTTTCAGTTAATAAATTTTTTGTTCTAACATAAGCTTCTGCAATAAGACTTCTTACTTCTTCATCAATCATCTTACCCGTTTCTTCACTAAAAGGTTTTGTAAAAGTATTCTCCTGTGTAGGGTCGTAATAGCTAATATTACCAATCTTGTTATTCATGCCATAAACGGTTACCATTGAGTAAGCCATTTTGGTAATCTGCTGCAGGTCATTGCTTGCTCCGGTAGAAATTTTTCCAAAAATAATTTCTTCGGCAGCCCGACCTCCGAGTGTCATACAAATCTGGTCAGACAACTGGTCGGTATTATACAAATATTGTTCTTTGGGCGTGTACTGAGCATATCCTAAAGCCGCTGTACCACGAGGCACAATCGTTACTTTAAGCAGTGGATAAGCGTGTTCGAGAAACCATCCGCAAATAGCATGACCTGCTTCATGATATGCTATGATTTCTTTTTCTTCAGGAAGAATAATTTTATTTCTCTTTTCGAGACCACCGATAACGCGGTCAATCGCATCCTGGAAATCGCTCATGTCAACTGCATCCTTATTTTTCCGCGCTGCGATCAATGCTGCTTCGTTACAAACATTGGCAATATCAGCTCCGGCAAAACCAGGCGTTTGTTCGGCAAGTTTATGAATATCCAGCGTTTGAGAGATCTTAATCGGCTTAAGATGAACTTTAAAAATTGCTTCACGGCCTTTCACATCAGGCCTGTCAATGGAAATCTGCCTGTCAAAACGACCCGGCCTTAACAAGGCGCTATCCAATACATCGGGACGGTTGGTAGCTGCAAGAATGATGATGCCTATATCTGTACCAAAGCCATCCATTTCAACGAGCAACTGATTCAGCGTATTTTCTCTTTCGTCGTTGCTCATAATGGCATTTCTGCCTCTTGCACGGCCTATTGCATCTATTTCATCAATAAAAATTATACATGGCGCTTTCTCTCTTGCCTGCTTAAACAAATCTCTTACACGGCTTGCTCCTACGCCCACAAACATTTCCACAAAATCACTTCCGCTTAAACTAAAGAAAGGAACCTGGGCTTCACCTGCCATCGCTTTTGCAAGCAGAGTTTTACCGGTTCCGGGAGGGCCAACAAGCAAGGCGCCTTTAGGTATTTTACCTCCGAGAGCCGTATATTTTTTAGGATTTTTAAGGAAGTCTACGATTTCCATTACTTCTACTTTGGCTTCATCTAAACCAGCTACATCTCCAAAGTTTATATTGACCCTTGCGCCTTTGTCGAATAAAGTAGCTTTTGACTTACCAATATTAAAAATACCACCTGGTCCTCCACCACCACTTGGGCCGCCCATTTTACGCATCAACAGCACCCATAAACCAACGAATAAGGCGATAGTAACGAAGGTATTTAAAACGGGTCCGTACCATTCTCCTTCATTAGTCACAGTTTCGGGCACTTTTTGTATGCCTGCGGGATTTGCGGAAGAATCTTTAAAAAATGCATTCTGACTAGCATTAAAACTTTCCCAGTCGGTTACAGTAAATTCAAAGTGAGGCCCTTTAGTAACATTGGAAGAAGTTCTTTTCAATCTTTCAACGTAAAAAGATTTACTTAAACTTTCAGGTTTAATATAAACCCTTACAAGCTCTTTATTCTTAATTAAATCAAGCTTTTCAACATCTCCTTTTGCAAGCATCGTTGTTCTGAATTCCAGTTCTGTTGTTCGTACAGCATCGGGAGCCATATTGTAAAAGTTTGCTGCAATTAATACAACTGCAATAATTGCATAAATCCAGTATATGCTCAATTTGGGTCCTTTACGGCCTGATTTGTCATCGCCATTAGGAATGCCGGGAATATTACGAAAATCTTTTTTTACTTTTTTATCGTCTTGTGCCATATTTCTTCTCTGTAAGGTAAAAATTCTTTTTTTTAATTTTTGGTTTAAACTTAAAACATCACCCCTCATGCTCCTCTCTTTGAGCATCGCTCCACATTTCTTCAAGCTGGTAAAATTTCCTGGGTTCGGGAAGCATGATGTGCACTACAATATTCACGTAATCAATCAGCACCCATTGCAACGCCATGTATCCTTCATGTTTGTAAGCTATTTCATCGCAATTTTTCTTTACTTCTTCCTCCACAAATTCACCAATCGCCCTTATTTGCTGAGGGTTACTGGCTTCACAAATAATAAAGAAATCTGAGACTGCTTCATGTATTTTTCTTAAATCAAGGGAAACGATGTTTTCGCCTTTCTTCTCCTGAATAGCTTTTATGATGTTTTTAAAAAGCCTGGAGCTTCGGGTGAGTTTTGCAGCCGTAGTTTTTTTACGGGCAGATAACAATGAAAGTGGTTCCAATAACTCGAATCTTTAGATTAATAATACTGTTTGTAACCCAACTGTAACATCAGGCTAATAGTTATGTTGAAAACAGAGATAACTTTAACACTGTTATTGTTTAAAATCCGTTTCCAGTTTTTAATCAATGAAATACCTGTGTTTCTATCTTTGTCAAAAATACTAATTCTTTGCGACCTGTAAATTGTATCGGTGAGCCGTTTTTTGAATTAAGTGAAGTAGATAGCTCCAACAACTATGCCATGCGACAGGCACAAGCCCAATTGGCAGTGCATGGTGCAACCTGGTTTGCTCATTTCCAATACGCCGGAAAAGGTCAGCGGGGAAAGGTATGGAGCGCAGAGCCGGGACAGAATATAATGATGAGCATTATCATTGAACCAGGTTTTCTTTCTATTGATAATCAGTTTGTTCTGAATGCAATGGTAGCTATCGCATGCTATGACTTCTTTACTGGTTATGCAATTGATAAAACCAGTATCAAATGGCCTAACGATATTTTTTGGGAAGACAGAAAGGCAGGAGGCATACTGATCGAGAACAGCATTCAGGGTAATGAATGGAAATTTTCTGTCGCCGGCATTGGTATAAACATTAACCAAACTTTTTTCCCTCCTTCTATCAAAAACGCAGTTTCACTAAAGCAAATTACAGGAAAAACATTTACTGTAACAGCGCTTGCAAAAGAGCTTTGCCAATGTATAGAAAAGCGGTGGAGACAGCTTTTAGCAGGACAGGAAGAAGAATTGATGAACGAATATTGCAGCCATCTTTATAAATTGAATCAAAAGGCTGTATTTAAAAAACAAAATACAGAGTTTAGCGGTGTTGTAACCGGTGTTAATAAAAAGGGCGAACTTCTTATAAATACGGAAACCCATTCGACTATTGCCTATGGAACAGTTGAATGGGTTTTGCCTTAGTTAAAATGAATTTCTGAGAGTATCGACAAATCTTTTTCCTTATTTCTGGCATCCACCTCAAAACTATTGTTCTCGTAACCTTTATTAAAAGTCTCTAAAAGATAGAAAAAAATAAAGCGGATTAAGCCCAGCCGCGCATATTGCTTTACGTGTGCAACTTCGTGCCTTACCCAACGTTTGTTTTTGAGAAATTCAGCCCTGGACGAATTGTGGAGATGAATTGTTTTTCCAATGACCATTGCCATTGAATAACTGTCTAACCTACGGGCAGCAATCTTTGCTAACCATGAGTTTTCTTTAATTTTAACTTGTGTCACTTTCAAAGGGTTGATTTAGCTACAAACAAAATCGGGGTCGGCGAAAATATCAGTTTTTAATTTCATGTTATCATTTTTGTGTTCTTTTTTTATTTTCAATCTTTATTTTGCTTCATGCACGGTCATTGTGCTTGCTGAAAATTGAACAATGATTGCAACGATGCCTCGTAGTAGTAATACAGTTCGGCCTCCAAAAAAAACACTGCACATTTTTATGCAGTGTGAAGTATTACAACAATGTCATTAACTCCAGGCATCCAAAACCTGTTGGGTTTGATTTTTCGTATCGGGCTTTGAGATAATTTTTTTTATTTTCCCTTCTTCATCTACCAGAAAAGTGGTTCTGCTGGTTCCCATATAATTTTTACCCATAAATTTCTTTTCGCCCCACACGCCGTACATTTCAACGATCTTCTTTTCCTCGTCTGCTATTAAAGGAAATGGTAGCTGGTACTTATCTTCAAACTTTTTATGGCTTTTTACGCTGTCGGTACTAATGCCGATTACCTGGTAACCCAGTTTGATTAAATCCTCGTAGTTGTCTCTCAGGTTGCAGGCTTGTGCGGTACAGCCGGGAGTATCGTCTTTAGGGTAGAAGTATACGATCACTTTTTTACCCTTAAAATCGCTTAATGATATTTCTTTGCCATTTTGGTCAACACCTTTGAAAACAGGCGCTTTGCTTCCTTCTGTAAGTTGCATAATTGAAATTAATTTAAAAAAGATTGAATGCCGATAACTACAAACGAGTTTAACGAATGTTCAACGCTTTCTTTAAAATTTGAAATGAAGAGAATATACTGCACAAGGGATAAAAAGGGGAGCGGATTTTTTTGAACCCGGCTCAATTACTACTATGAGGCTTACGTTGCGTCGCACTCTTTTACTTTTTATTCTTTATTCAGCAA
>CAXUMK010000218.1:0-7707 GCA_964251885.1 uncultured Segetibacter sp.
TGGCATATTGCGTAGCAGTAAATATAGTGGGTGGTTTTTTTCTTCTATTTTTATACCCGGTAGTTGCTTTATTATTTATTATACCTGTCCTTTCTTTTTTAGGATGGTAGAAGCAAAAATTCAATAAAAAGTCGCTTTATCTGTATTCGCTTCTAATAATTTTTGTAATTGTAATGATTGTAATTATAGGTAACTATTACAGGTGATTTTTTTTATTAATCAAAGACAGGAAGGAAATAGCACAGCTTGTTTCTTTTTTAATTCTTTCGTTTATGAACTCATCAAATTGTTCTTATAATTTAAAATTTATTTTTACTTATTTAATCCTTGGAACTGTTTCTTATATGGGATCTGCTGAAAACTTAAAGGACACCACTTTTTTGTATCGAAAAGTTTCAGGAAATTCCTATCACGAAATTTTCATTGATGCTAATCCTCATTCTGCTTTTTATAATAATTTGATCAAAGGAATTTCTGTTGATAAGGAAAATTATGATGGAGTTATACAACAATTAAAAGATTAGGGATTTGTAGTTACACAAAAATATAAAATCAACTTTCCCTCGCAATGGTATAGCCTGTTTCAATATAAAAGGAACTATTATGTATATTCTCCCTCAGAACCCTATATTAATACTTCGATTAGTATAAACGATTCAACATTAATTCTAAATTATTTTAACGATGGTTGTATTCCAGCTTTTATAACAGGCATAAACAGGATTAACGATAGAACCATAGAAATTAAAACACACAGTTTATATAAAGAAGACTCTCTAATTTTAGTTCATTTTATTAATCGAAATAAAGATGTAGCAGTAATTGAATTCCCATTTCGAAGTTTAAAGAATCGATACATATTAATGGTCGCAAAAGATAGTTTAAGAAAATATCCAATTATTGTAAACTACTGCAAGGATAACAGAGCTTTTGAATGGGTATTTGAAAAACCTAATTTTAATCGACTTATAAATGGGGACTAAATAGTGAAATATGACTTTTCCTTGCCGCCGTTGGTATTCTTGACCAATGGCTTTTTAGATTATAAAAAATATCAGATGAATTTAGAAGATGATAATTCTTCCGTCTTTAAGAACTCAAATCTGAGTAAGACTTTCCTTGTTATCAGTTTATTTGTCGTTGTGTATTTAGTGTTTGCAGGGAATAAAAATAAAACGAATTATGGTTTAGTTGAACAACTTATTTACGCTTTTGCCTATCCCATTGTTGCCCTACTGCTTATAATGCCCATATTGTCTTTCATGCTTTGGTGGAAGGTACAATTCAATAAAAAGTCGCTTTATCTGTATTCTTTTTTTATATCTATTACAATATTATTATTTCTGATTATTTCCAACCTATTAGCTGGTCATTATCCTTAAAGGTTCTTTCGCTGTTGGTGTTCTTCACCAAGAGCTTTTTACAAAAATTTCTCATTAAGGTTCTTGTTGTTTTAAAAAGCTTCCTTTTTGCTATCTTTTGCAGGTGAAGAACACCTGCAAAGGCAGCAAAATTGTGCATGCTGAATAAAGAAATCTAGATATTCTTCAGCCTGGCTCCAAAAAATTATTGCACATTCTTATGCAGTGAAAAGTATATCTATTAAGATACTATTTGCCCGGCATTTCCATATAATCCAAAGTAAGATTGGTGAGTGCTTTTACACCTAATGTAAGCCCGCTTTCATCAATATAAAAATCGGGTGTATGATGCGATGGCGCTGTTTTAGGATCACCGCCTTTTGGCATGCCGCCTAAAAAGAAGAAAAGCCCTGGTACTTTCTCCTCGAAGAAGGAAAAATCTTCTGCTCCCGTTACAGGGGGCTTCAGTTTCACATTGTCCATACCCGCAGTTTTTTGCAGCGATGGTAGCATTTTAGCCGTTAAAGCGAGGTCATTAAAAGTAACGGGATAATGATTGCTGAATGGAATTTGCACATCTGCCGTAGCGGCTGCACTTTCTGCCGTTTTTGTAACCACCATTTTAATGCGGTCAATAAACATTTTTTCGTCGTCGCTGCTTAGTGTCCTTATGGTTCCCATCATTTCTACCTGCTCGGGAATAATATTGGAACGGTTGCCACCGTGAATAGAACCAATGGTCACCACACCTGCATTTTGAGTTACATCTAAATTGCGGCTCACAATGGTTTGCAGATTATTAATGATCTCGGCAGAAACAACTATGGGGTCAACTGAAGACCACGGATACGCCCCGTGAGATGATCTTCCTTTTACAGTTATCTTCATGTCGTTTACCCCTGCCATTGTACCACCGGGACGGTAACTTATTTTACCCACCTCTGTCTGTGAATTGATGTGCAAACCAAATATGACATCCACTTTCGGATTTTCGAGCACGCCTTCTTTTACCATGCGCTCGGCGCCACCTGTTTCACCCTGTGGTGCGCCTTCCTCTGCCGGTTGAAAAATAAATTTCACGGTTCCTTTCAGGTCATTTTTCATTGATGACAGTATCTGTGCAACTCCCATCAGGATAGCCATGTGCGTATCATGTCCGCAGGCATGCATCACGCCGACTTCCTGCCCGTTGTAGGTTGTTTTTACTTTTGAGGCAAACGGCACAGGCGTTCTTTCAATAACAGGCAGTGCATCCATGTCGGCTCTTAAAGCTACCACAGGTCCCGGTTTGCCACCTTTCAATATGCCAACAACACCCGTTTTGGCTACGCCTGTTTTTACTTCTATGCCCAACGACTGCAAATATTTTGCAATTATATCAGCAGTACGAAACTCATTATTTCCCAATTCAGGATGTTCGTGAAAGTCACGTCGCCATGCTATCACTTTTGGTTCAAGCTGGTCAGCAGCCTGCGTTACTTTGGCTCTGTGCGAATCAGTTTGAGCAAATGAAAAAACAGACAGCAGTAGGAATACCAAAAAGAATATTTTTTTCATAAGTGTATGTTAAGACAGGAAATATAGGAAAATCAATAACAAAATCGTAAGAAAAAAATATTTGGTGCCTGACTTTCTATGTTTAAGGCTGACAAGTAAAGCAATCTTTAATATTGTAATTAAAAATGGAGTATTACTTCAATAAGTTACAATGCTTAATTCTACTTTACCATGTTTTGATATTGGTAGTTTTTCTGGGTAACCAGCAATCGGTTTTTATGGCAACTTCGTTGTGTCACACCCTTGTACCGTATCTTTTTATGGCAGCTTTTTAAGAAAGTCCGCTATAAACATAAGTTGGTAAAGTGGAGATAATTTTCAGGAACCGAATATCAGAAAAGTACAAGGAGAAAACACCCACGTAAAAATTAACTTCCAATCTACTTTGCAGCAGGGTACCAGTTCCGCAACCTTACATCTATATTTTGATCACCTGCATTTACCAGGGTTTTAAATACGTTCACATCTTGTCCGCGGTAGTGATAGGGGTAGACAATTTTGGGCTTGAATGCGAGCACGCCTTGTGCTGCATGGTCAATATCCATTGTGTAAGGCAGGTTCATACATACAAAAGCAATGTCAATATTTTTCAGCGCCCTCATCTCAGGAATATCTCCTGTATCGCCCGAGATATAAATCTTTTTGCCACCTATAGTAAGAACATAGCCGTTCCCTCTTCCTTTGGTATGAAAAGCATCAGGCGCCTCAGGTAGATTATACATCGGGATAGCCGCAATAGAAATACCGGCCTGCATAGTTGAATCCCCGTTTTTAAGAATGACTACTTTTTGTTTATCCATTTCCGGCGGCAGCTTATCGGCAACAGCCTGCGGAACTACTATAACAGCATTGCCGGTATTGATGGCTTCAAGCGTTTTAGGATCAAGGTGATCACCATGTATATCCGTGATCAGGATAAGGTCCGGAGCGGCCAGGCCTTTAAAGGCATCAGCGCCTCCGGTCGGGTCAATATAAATGTTCTTTTTATTGTAGCCAAGCACCAGTGTAGCGTGGGTAATGGGTTGTATCGTAAGCTCCCCGCCTGCAACCTTTTCATGGTCGGCCGGTACCATTTGGGCTTTTGCAAACAATACTGTTAGAGATAAAAGAACGACTAATGCAGATTGTAGTTTCATGGTTAGGTTTTAATTGTAAAATACTTACTCATTCTATACAAAAAAGGTACGTTTTTGTTTCATTAAGTTTGGTTTAGTTGCTTAAACACTTTAGCCTAATACCTCACAACTGCTTACACCCTTATAGCTTCATCTGGCTGCTTATCTGTATTTCAGCCATTGCAAGTGCTTCAACATTTGTTACTTTCTTTGTCTTGAAACAAAGAAAGTAACCAAAGAAAATTCAAGAAAGGAACGAAACAGCCCGTTCCTTTCATTATTCCCTGATTGAGCTTTTGTACTACTGTGGCTTCAGCATTTGTATTTTATGCGTATTCTTTTTTGAATTGTTTAATTCATGAAAACGTTTTGGCCTCATGGATATTTTTCAAGTTCCCTCTAGGGATTTAGGGCAATGTTATTTAGTTAAGCAATATTGTTCTTACTTGAGCATTGATTATTGAACATTGAGCATTGAACATTTGTACTTTTAATGCTCAATAACCACTGCTCAATTATCAATGTTCAATTATAAAGCCGCTTAACTAAATGACATTCGGATTTAGGGGGCTTTCCCTTACTTTTGCAGCTATGACACAAGAACAAATTAAGGAAATGAGGGACCGCGTAGTCGTCCTAAGGAGGTTTCTTTGACGTTGATAATCGTCAGGCCAAGATAGATAATGATAAACAACTTTCGCTTTCCCCGGGCTTTTGGGATGATAATGAAAGGGCAACGGGCATTCTCAAAGAAATTAAACTAAGTGAATTCTGGACAAAGCTTTACCATAATGTAGAGACTTCTGTTGAGGATTTTGCGGTATTGTTTGAATTCTGGAAGGCAGGTGAAGCAAGCGAAGAGGAGGTGAAAGAGGCGCATCATCATGCGATAGCGGCTATAGAAGAAGCCGAGTTTAAGAGCACGTTAAACCAGCCTGAAGATGAACTGACTGCCGTTATGCATATTAACCCCGGCGCCGGCGGAACAGAGAGCCAGGACTGGGCAGAAATGCTCATGCGTATGTACCGTATGTATGGTCAGAAGCAGGGCTGGAATGTAACCGAACTCGACCTGCAGGAAGGTGATGGTGCAGGCATCAAGAGCGCCACACTTCAGTTTGAAGGTGCGTTTGCTTATGGATTTTTAAAGGCTGAAAGCGGTGTTCACCGCCTGGTTCGTATCTCTCCTTTTGACAGCAATGCCCGCAGGCACACATCGTTTGCAAGTATATATGTTTATCCGTTGATTGATGATACCATTGCAATTGAAGTTAATCCGGCAGATGTAGAATGGGCTTTTTTCAGAAGCGGCGGAGCAGGCGGACAAAACGTAAATAAGGTGGAGACGGCAGTCCGCTTAACCCACAAACCTTCCGGAATTATTGTGGAATGCCAGCAGGCACGTACACAGGGTGAGAACCGCGAAAAGGCAATGAAGATGCTGAAGAGCCGCCTGCATGAAGAGGAGATGCGTAAACGTGAAGCTATTAAGAATGCAAATAACGCAAGCAAGAAAAAGATAGAATGGGGAAGCCAGATACGCAGTTATGTTTTTCATCCTTATAAAATGATCAAAGACCACAGAACCGATTATGAAGTTGGCAACGTAGGCCCGGTGATGGATGGAGAACTGGACGGATTTATTAAGGCTTACTTAATGATGCAGAAGGAGGAAGAAGCAGCTTAAAAAAATGCTGTTCGTTATTCTCTTGTTCAGTTAGTTTCAACAACCTTTTTTAATAATTGTAAAATCGGATTTTCCTCACCTTGCGGGTCTTCCTGTTTGGCGTTGGGTCTGTTGTCTTCCTGTATTATGTCAAGTTTTGTCTGCTCATTTTCAGTTGTCAAAACATAAGACATTACAAAATAGTTTTCGGGTTTGTCTTCAAGGTCTGGCCGTGGTGCAAATAGACTATACTTTAAAAATTCAGTTGGCCTGACTTCTAAAACCTGTCCCCATTGTTCAAATATTTTTCCTTGCCATTCAGCTCTGAATGTAATGGCGCTGCCGATCTCCCAATTTGTAATCAAGTCGCTGCCATATTGCCAAAGTTTTACAAGTTCGGGTTTTGTCAAAGCGTCCCATACTTTACTTTTTGTTGCATCAAACCTGATTGTTGAAATATTTGTCGCCATGATTAGTATAATGGTTAATTATTTCCTGATGGAAACTGTAGTTTTCATTTTGTTGTTTCAATTGTTGTACTAAACCCCTGTCGGGGTAGTTAAACTGTTACTTATAAGCGCCGCAAACCCATGAAAGTCTTATTCGTTGCCTTCAGGTTTTCTTGTTTAGAGTTCTATCCCTTTTCCCAGTGTTAAGCAAAATAGTATAAACAAAATACAAACAGAAAAATTAAAAAACAGACTGTGTTCATATTTGTTGTTTGGCGTCTCAGGTTTAGCTGCGATCCTTAATACTAAAATTGGTAAAGATGCTGCCATTTCAAGCAAGCACTCAAAAGCAGAACGTATACTGTCTGCTTTAAAAAACAGTCCTGCTGTGAATGCTGACAGAGAAGCAAATAAGAAAGAATAAAAGATATTCTGTCTTGTTAATAAGCTGTTTTGGCTTGCTTTGGAAATGTTTGTCAAATATGAATTTAAGAGCCGTATAAAAAGAGAGTAAAATAAAACCCCTGCTACAATTAAAATTAGTTTCCCTCGCAAACCTGAACTGATTTCTTTGATCGCATAAGTCCAGTCACCGTTAATACTTATTGCAGAATGTAATACTGTGCCTGAGAACCAAAATAAATTGTATGCTGTCACTTGTAATAAAAGCAGTTTTGGCAACGTCGTTTTATTAAAAAGGATCAAGCTTAGTGCTCCAAAAATTAAAATTAGCAATCGGTCCTCCAATGTCTACAAAAATGTTTCCCGGGCTACTTTTAAAATAGGCAGATGTCAGCAAATTGATTTTACTGCCAATAATAAAGCAGACTCCACCGTGTCCGATTACTTCATGAATGACATCTGTAATCATGTATGACAAAATCCCTGTCATTGCCAATGTGAATAGTTTGCTTTTCTGTTCTGTCATTTGTTAGTAGTGTCAAACTTGTAGGTAACGAACGATATTGCCAAGGGTGGGAGAATTAAAAAAACCTTTGACATGCAACCGAAGTTTATGATTTCATTTAAAGGTTTAAAATTTATTCTGATATTCAAAAGAGTTTCCTCCATCCATGCAAAAGCTCCGGCGGTAAAGATTGTTGACATTGCGCAACCCATTAAGTCTTATTGTTGCTATATCTTTATTATCCCTAAAATGGAAGTATGTATTCCGTCTTTAGGCAAGCGCTCTTTTGCAAGATTAGCTTTATGTGTGCCATGCAAAAGTGATGCTTTTGCAAGGGTTATATAGCTTTTGCCTTTTTCAGGATGTCATTAAAGCGGTTAAGGTCTGTAAGTAGTTTCGGTAAGTCCTTGTCAAACCATGTAAGAAATGTTATCATTTGGTTGTGCTGTTTTTCTATGTCTTGCAAATTATAAAAGATTGGTTCGTAATGATAAATTCTATTTCGTAATGTCCTAATGCGATATAACTCGTCTGCAATTGTATCTCTTTGTCTAAGATGTTTAGGCATATTTTGAAATATCAATCGTAATGGTTTCCAAAGTAAGCTTGTATAGTGTCGGTTGAATAATTTGTTCCAAAAACCAAAGTTAAG
>CAXUMK010000218.1:7717-10009 GCA_964251885.1 uncultured Segetibacter sp.
CAATTATTCTGTCTGATGTAATGCTTTTACGTTGTGCTGTGAGTTTCTGTGTTGCATCTGAAACATATGGCAAGAACTCAACAGGTAAAACATTTTTAAACCAATAGGGGTCATTAAAATGCAGTTTCAAAGTTTCGTTTACTGAATTTCTCAAACATACTTCAAGTATAGACAAGATGGGGTAGAAAGCTTCTGAAAGTTCGATGTTCAATTTGTAAAGCCGAAAGGCTTTGTCAACATCATTATTTGTTTTGGCGAGATAGGTATTGAATCGTGGGCTTGATAAATAATATTTTAACTGTTGTTGGGTCATAAAGGATGCAGTTGCGCTAAATTGAATTAAAGGCTATATTTGCTTTGTGATGCTGGTTCCTCCTCTCCCAAACTCGTGTTGGTGATGAAACCAGCTTTAGTTTTTTATAGAGGTTTCGGTTCAATAAAAATTAATCAATCAAACCCACTCCTACAAACCCCATCTGCAATATTCCACATAGTTCTTCTGAAGGCAATTTTTTTATTAATGGCTGAAATAGTAAATGGCAATATATTCTTACGCAAAGCGTAATGCAATATACCTGCAATAAGTTACTTTGAAAGATCGAAAGAAGCAAAATGGTTCATTTTGCTGAATAGAAATTTACAGTACAAGTGAGTGACACAACGATGCTGAATAAAGGACAAATGTTTGTATCAAAATAAATTTTACCAAAAGACCTTACTCATAATAGGTTTACTTTTGCGCCACTTTTCTAAATTTAATTTTAATGGCCGATCGCATTTATTTTGACAACGCAGCTACCACTGCTCTCGACCCTGAAGTGCTCGATGCAATGATGCCTTATCTCACCTCATTGTATGGCAATCCATCTTCTATATACAGCTATGGCCGTGAAAGCCGCCTTGCTGTTGAGAATGCACGCAAGTCTGTTGCTAAAATAGTACATGCGCATCCTGCTGAAATATTTTTTACGAGCGGCGGAACCGAAAGCAGCAACACAGCCATTACCGCAGCGGTAAGAGACCTGGGCTGCACACATATTATTTCTTCTGAAATCGAGCACCATGCTACTTTGCATACCGTTCAGTTTTTGAAACAGCAGGGAGTAGCTGTAAGCTATGTAAGCCTTTTGCCCGACGGACATATTGATATGGATCACCTGGAACAATTGCTGGCCGACAGTGAGGGGAAATGTCTTGTTACCCTGATGCATGCAAACAACGAAATCGGCAATATGATTGACCTGAATGAGACAGGTACATTATGCAGGAAATACGGAGCTATTTTTCACAGTGATACAGTGCAAACAGTTGGTCATTTTCCTTTTGATTTAAGAAATACCCCGGTTGATTTTATCACAGGCGCCAGTCATAAGTTTCACGGGCCTAAAGGAGTGGGAATGCTGTATATCAATGAGAATATAAAAATAAAACCGTTTATTCAGGGGGGAAGCCAGGAAAGAAATATGCGTGCAGGTACCGAAAACCTGTACGGGATTGTGGGCTTTGCAAAAGCGCTTGAACTTGCCACTGCTAACTTTGCAGCCGACAGCGATTACATAAAAAGCATTAAGCTGTATATGATGGAGCAGCTTGAAAAAAACATTGAAAATATTAGTTTCAATGGCGACCCTGCAGGCCGTTCTTTGTATGCGGTGCTAAGTGTCAATTTCCCCAAAACAGATAAAAGCGAAATGATCTTGTTTAACATGGATATCAATAACATCTGCGTTAGCGGAGGCAGTGCCTGCTCGAGCGGGGCAGATGCCGGCAGCCATGTGATCAGTGCATTGAATGCAAACTCAGACGCCGTAACTGTACGCTTTTCTTTCAGCAAATACAATACAAAGGAAGAAGTGGATGTGGTGGTTGAAAAAGTAAAAAGTATGATTTAGCTCTTGCGCGCTGAGAATGATGAGCAGTATCTATTTCACGAGCCTTATAAAAATGAACCGAGCCTGACGGCTCTGCAATAGAGGCGCATTTATTTGCAACGGATTAAAATCCGTTGTTACAAAATAACACAGCATACGGCTGTCATTAATAAAATCTGGGGCTTTTTATAGATGCCAAATAGAGCAAAGTACTGAAGAGGCATAGCCTCGTCTCATATTGTAACAACGGATTTCAATCCGTTGACAAGAAGGAGAAAATAACAATAAGAACCGTAGGTTCGGCACATACCCCGCTCTCGTAACTTCACGTCAACGATGCAAGGTACTGAAGAGGCATAGCCTCGCCTCATATTGTAACAACGGATTTCAATCCGTTGACAAGAAGGAGAAAATAACAATA
>CAXUMK010000219.1:0-10007 GCA_964251885.1 uncultured Segetibacter sp.
ATTTGTTCTTTGTGCGTCATCGTTGCGACGCTCCGTTTATCGGTTGTGCTGCTATTGTTGCCGGCGTTTTGGATATGGATGAACTTTGCGCTCTTATTCAGATGAATAAAACAATGTGTTTTATGTATAGTTGGTGGGCTGTTATTGGAGTTTGTCTCTACTGCTAATTTTACTTCTTTACTTTTCTTGTAGTAGCAGAAATGAGGATAAAGATCTTATTCCAACACTCTTACACTTTCTTTTTCTAAAACTAAAAATGAATGTTTTTCTAATAGCTCTATTATAGTGGTAGCGTTTCGTTGAAAATACTCTTTTAGCTCTTTTAGGCGCATGTTTCCAAATTTTATAAGCACAAGTTTTATGGGTCTTCGGGCTGCTATGTAAGAGTAATAGAAGTCGTTGTCTTTTGTAATCAGTATTCGATCTTCAAGTAAGGAAAGTGAATTGATGCGGTTGTCTTTTGTGCGATTGCCTTCTTCCAGATCAGATGTATGTATAACATCATGTTCTTTAAAAGATGCTGCAATGGATTTTGGCAGGTGTGCATCTATAAGAAATCTCATGCTGCCGGAATTTGAATATCCTTCAATTTCATGGAGGCTGAAGCATAAGCAAAGCAAGCAAGAATATCTTCACGCTCAAGATCAGGAAACTCATTTAGAATATCTTCTATTGAATCTCCCGCTGCAAGATATTCAAGGATAGAATCAACCGGGTAGCGTAAGCCACGAATAGTTGGCTTGCCATGACAAATTTCGGGGTCAATAGTAATTCTTGTAATTAAAGCTTCCTGCATGTTAAAAATTGTAGAGCAAATTTAAGCAGTAATTTTTGTAATGAAAGTGAGTACAATCTATCGGGCACATTCTAAATTGTCGCTTTAAAATTGTTGTCCTTTTGTAATTTCAAACGTTCGTTATTGCGGGGAACGAAGCAATCCTACTGCGTTAAAGTCTGACTTAGAATCAGATTGCTTCGTCGTTCCTCCCCGCAATGACGAAGTGCACTACTCCGGTTCTCCATTTTTCTCATACCATTCATCAATTAACAAATTACTTCCGTCGGCAGCAGTTGTTGCCAGTACATCACATCGGTTGTTGAAAGTGTTATCGGCATGGCCTTTTACCCATTTGAAAGTGATGCTGAAGTCTTTGGCGAGGTTGTAAAAGCGCATCCATAAATCCTGGTTTTTTTTTCCTCCGGCAAAGTTTGTGCGCATCCATTTGTCGAGCCATTTTAGCTGTACCGCTTTTACAATATACTGGCTGTCGGTATAAATAGTGAGAGGGATATTTTTTTTGGTAAGGCTTTCAAGAGCAGTAATTACGCCAAGTAGTTCCATCCGGTTATTGGTTGTTTTGCGGTAACCTGCAGAAATTTCTTTTCTTTTATCTCCCCATATCAGAATAGCTCCAAAGCCGCCCGGGCCCGGGTTGCCACGGCTTGAACCATCTGTGTAAATGATTAACTGATGACCGCTTTCTGACATGCTACAGGTAAAATTCTCCTTTTAAATACAATACTGCTTTTCCGGCAATGGTTACGCGTTCGCCTTTGTTTTCACAAAACAATTCGCCTTCACGTGCTGATAATTGTTTTGCTGTAAGCGTACTTTTATTTAGCTCTTTTGCCCAGTATGGAATAAGGTTGCAGTGTGCAGAGCCGGTAACAGGGTCTTCGCTAATAACGCTGTTTGAAACAAAAAAACGGGAGACAAAATCAACTTCTTTTGAAGCAGCGGTCACGATAACGCCAACAGCATCCAATGTATTCAAATAAGCAAAATCGGGAACAATTTGTTTAATCACTGCTTCATCATCATACACCAAAAAATAATCTCTTGACTTCAATACTTTTGATGGCGGGAAGTTTACGCCTTTCAATAATGCTTCAGGTGCTTCACAAGATTGAGGCATCCTGCTGGGAAAGTTAAGCTCGAGCAAGTCCTCTTTTTTCCACACTTCCAATACACCGCTTTTAGTCCGAAATTTTATAATTTCTGTAGAATAGTTTAAATGATTGAAAAGGATAAAAGCTGTAGCAAGTGTAGCGTGTCCGCAAAGATCAATTTCAAATTCGGGGGTGAACCATCTTAGATGATAGCCCTCGTCTTCTTTCACAAAAAAAGCGGTTTCACTAAGATTGTTTTCTGCCGCCAGCTTTTGCATCACCTCGTCAGGCAACCATGAATCTAAAGGGCAAACCGCAGCAGGATTTCCTCCAAAAAGTTTGGAAGTAAAAGCATCAACCTGGTATATAGTAAGTGGATTTGACATACATACATTTTCAGTTGCAAAAGAACAATAAATATTGATGGAAAGATACGAATGCATACCAAATTGTCGTTTTGATGGTGTTGTTAAAACTCCTCGTCGTTGCGAGGCACGAAGCAATCCCCCTACACAATCAGGCTGACAGTTGACTGGGGGATTGCCTTGCCAAGCTACGCAAGGCTCGCAACGACGCGACTATGAAATACACCCTTTCAACCTCACTTCACACCTGCAACAACCCCAAATTAAAAGCGGCCATTTTAGGTTGATGATTTGCCGCAGCAATTCCTTCTGAAATTACCTGGCGCGTATTAAGCGGGTCTATTATTTCATCCACCCATAAACGTGCTGCAGCATAGTAGGCGCTGGTTTGTTTTTCGTAGCGTCCTTTTATTTCATTCAGAAGAGCCTGCTCTTCTTCAGGAGTCACCTGTTTGCCTTTGGCTTTCATTCCAGCTACCTGAATCTGTAACATGGTTTTAGCGGCCTGCTCGCCACCCATTACAGCAATTTTAGCAGTAGGCCACGCATAGATAAATCGCGGGTCGTAAGCTTTGCCGCACATGGCGTAGTTACCTGCTCCATAGCTGTTGCCAATTACAATGCTGATTTTAGGAACAACTGAATTGGCGACTGCATTCACCATCTTGGCTCCGTCTTTAATAATGCCCGACTGTTCGCTCCTGCTGCCTACCATAAAGCCGGTAACATCGTGCAGAAAAACAAGCGGTATTTTCTTTTGATTACAATTCATAATAAACCTCGCCGCTTTGTCGGCGCTGTCGTTGTAGATAACGCCGCCCATCTGCAATTCACCCTTCTTATTTTTTATCACCAGGCGCTGATTTGCTACAATGCCGGCTGCCCATCCGTCAATTCGTGCATAGCCGCAAAGCATTGTTTTTCCATAGTGTTCTTTAAACTGGTCAAATTCGCTGTTGTCAACTATGCGTTCAATTATTTCAACCATGTTGTATGGCTTTGCTGCGGAGAAGATGCCATACATTTCGTTTGGTTCTTTCTTTGGCAAAACAGCAGCGATGCGGTTAAATCCTGCTGTTTGTGGAGCAGCTATTTTGGCGAGTAATTTTTTAATATAATCGAGGCATTCCTGCTCGGTAGAAAATTTATAATCCGCTATGCCGCTGATCTCATTATGAGTTGATGCGCCTCCCAGCGTTTCGGTATCCACCTCTTCACCTACTGCGGCTTTTACAAGATAGGGGCCGGCAAGATAGATGCTTCCGTTTCCTTCTACCATCAACGTCTCGTCACTCATGATGGGTAAGTAAGCGCCTCCCGCAACACATGCGCCCATTACTGCCGCGATCTGTGTAATGCCCATAGCGCTCATCTTTGCATTGTTTCTAAAAATCCGTCCAAAGTGTTCTTTGTCGGGAAATATTTCATCCTGCATTGGAAGGAAAACTCCGGCGCTGTCTACGAGGTAAATGACAGGAAGATTATTCTCCATTGCTATCTCCTGCATCCGCAAATTCTTTTTGCCTGTTATTGGAAACCATGCACCTGCTTTAACCGTCTGGTCATTTGCCACAATTACACATTGTCTGCCGCTAACATAACCTACTCCTGCCACCGTTCCTCCGGCAGGGCAACCACCTTGTTCTTCATACATTTCAAAACCTGCAAAAGCACCTATTTCGATGAATGGCTTTTCTTCATCTAATAAATAAGAAATTCTTTCGCGTGCAGTCAGTTTATTCTTTTCGTGCTGTTTTTCTGCGGACTTTCTTCCACCGCCCAATTTTATTTTTTCGTATTGCTCGTTAAGAACATTGATTGCCATTTTCATGACATCTTCATTGCGGTTAAATTCAGGACTCATAAGCAAAACATTAAAAACAAAGATAGTTAGTCATCTTCTTTACAAACAGTTGAATTTAAGGTAAAGCAATTTGTGTTAAGGAAGAAGTCGTGCGGATTTATAGTCGTCAGGGCAACGTTATTAACTAAAGGTTTTTTTTGGGGACAAACATTTGTTCTTTCTTCTGCTCCGGTTGTGTCACTCACTTATACTGCATCTTTTCATAGCAGCTCACACCCCCCGCCCTAAAGGGAGCTAAACCCAAATTCTAATCTGCGTAAGAGCTTATACAATATATTCTTAAGTTGATGGTATTGTTTGTTAAGGGATATGAGCGTCTCTTTGGCTTGTTGAATAAAGAATGAAAAGTATAAGAGTGCGACGCAACGATGTAAAATAGTAGTAATGCAGCCCGGCTCAAAAATCACTACATATTTATGCAGCGGGAAGTATAACAGGTACGCCGGGTATTATTGCCCGTTTATCGTCAACAACTGATTGATGACTTTCTTACAATCTCCATTTGCATATTTACCGGTTATTACCGCGTCGTGCAGTACGAAATAGGTTGGATTGACTCTTCCTGCAGTTTTGATAACGGTTGCATCACATTTTAAATAATGAATGTTTTCAACACCTGACAATTGTTGTTTTGCAGCTTCGGTTGTAGCGGTCACCATAAAAAAAGGAATCTGTTTTTTATGACAGGCATTGGCAACAAGGGCGGCATTTTGGCTCCAGTCTGCTTCTGCCTCGTTAGCATCTTTGCTAAGTAACAGTACATAGTCACCGGTTTGATTTAAAATAGCCAGGGTAGTATCTTCTCCGCTTTCGCCATATAAAACAAAATCACTAATAGGTGCCGCGGCAGAACCAGGTCTTATCAATTCCTGGAACCGGTCTATAAACTTGTAAGTGCTGTCGTTGAAGTCATCGGGAAAATGATTGCTGTCAAACTCTACTTCCTTATCGCCTTTTTTGTATTTGAATTTAATTGCAAAGCTGTCCGGCACAGCGCCTGCAGGTATTTTCATTTTTTCAAGAATATTGTTTCCTGTCTTATAAGCAAGGCAATCAACAACCGGCAAATGTTTTAAAACATAGAACTGTGAAGCGGTACAAAAGAAAACAGAGATTAAAATAATAACAACACCTGCAATACCGGGAAGCAGTGGCCTGATAACGTTTCGTTTAATAAAAATGACCGCTATCATCAAAAGAAGCGCTACATCTTTAATAAAGGATTGCTTTGGTGAAAGCGGAATGCAATCGCCAAAGCACCCGCAGGTTTTTATTTTTCCTGAGAGCAGAGCATAGCCGGTTAAAAAAGTAAAGAATATTATCAGCAATAATAACAGCCAGCTAAACAGGCGCATCCTCCATCCGATTAAAACCGCTACGCCGGCAACGATCTCAAATGCATTCATAATAAGCGCGAAAGCAAGCGTATAATCATCTAAGAAATTCAATCCCCACACTTCGAAAAACTCCTGCATTTTATAGCTAAGCCCGGTCGGATCATTTGCTTTAATGAGGCCGGAGAAAATGAACAAAACGCCGACCATAATTCTTGTAATTGAAATGAAAATCTTCATATTAAGGTGAACGGTTTAAGGTCTAAGGTTTAAGGTGAACTTTACAAACTGATTTACCCACTGAATAATGACCTGATGACTTATTGACTTAATGACTAATTGACTTAATGACTATACTTTACCTTCGTCAAAAATAAAGGAAACACATCAATGTTCACCCTCAATTGCAAAGGCAGGTTACTGGTAATAGACAAACCCATCGTTATGGGCATTATAAATGTAACGCCTGATTCCTTTTATAGTGGCAGCAGAAAAATGATAATAGACGATGTGCTGCAACAAGCTGAAAAAATGCTGACTGAAGGCGCAGGAATCCTTGACCTCGGCGGACAAAGTACCCGGCCGGGAAGCGAAGACATAGGCCTGCAGGGAGAACTGGCGAGAGTAATACCAGCGATTGAAGCAATTCATCATCGCTTTCCTCAAAGCTTTATTTCGGTTGACACTTACTATTCAAAGATCGCTTTGGAAGCTGTGAATGTTGGTGCATCAATCATAAATGATATCAGCGCCGGAAGCCTGGATGAAGAGATGATTTCAACTGTTGCATCTTTACAGGTTCCATATATTGCCATGCATATTAAAGGCACGCCAAATACGATGCAGCAGCAGGCAAAATATGAAGATGTAACTCTTGAAGTGCTGGACTACTTTATAAAAAAAACAGAAGAATGCAGCCAGGCAGGAATGAAAGATGTGATAGCTGACGTGGGATTTGGATTTGCGAAAACGATTGCTCATAACTTTACTTTACTCAAGAATCTTTCAATCTTTAAAATGCTGCAAAAGCCATTGCTGGTTGGGCTTTCGAGGAAATCAACAGTATATAAAACGCTGGCTACAACGCCTGAGAAAGCCCTCAATGGAACAACCGTTTTAAATACAATTGCCCTGCTAAACGGGGCAAATATTTTACGGGTTCATGATGTGAAGGAAGCAATGGAAGCAGTGAAACTGGTGGGGGAAATAGGGCAGTAGTCAATAGTCAATAGTCAAATAGTCAATAAGTTAATGAAACAATAAAGCAATAAAAAAGGCCTGGTATTACCGAGACCTTTTTCTTTATTAAATCATTTAATCTCTTTAGTGATTTCCTTGTTGCTGCGCTCTTCGCTGCATCTGCTGCTGCAGTTGCTTTATCTGCTCAGGAGTGAGGCTGTTCATACCTTGCGGGCCTGCACCGGCGGCTTGTTTAGGTGCATCTTTTATATCGTTGATGACAATATCGAAAACAAGGTTTGAATACGGAGGAATAGCGCCCTGGCTTCCCTGCGGACCATAACCGAGCATTGCAGGAATGTAAATTTTTCCCTTGCCACCTTTGCCAAAATAAGGAAGCGTCTCTTCCCATCCCGGAATAATTTTACCCTGACCAAGCAAAACATCAATTGGTTCTGTATGCCCTTTTGAACTATCCATGTTGGTATCAAAAACTTTTCCATCGGCAGGAAAATAGCCCTTATACATTATTGTCGCCACTTTTCCGGCCACTACTTTAACAGCGGGGTCACCGGCATTTTCAATTTCAACAAAAGCGCCGTTTTTAGTTTCCTGCGCTTTGATACCTTTTTTGGAAAGGTAATCTTTCAACTCTCTCACTTCCCTGTCTTTTTCTGAAGCCATTTCTTTTTCATAATCGGCTTTTATGTCGTTTTCATTTGAATAGATTTTTAAAATTGTCATTTTGCCTTTTATCTGTCCGCCTTTTTTGAAAATAGTATTATAGTCAATTTGCTGGCGTCTTTTTAATGTATCGAGACTAACTGTAAAAATAACGCTGTCGCCCTCTTTGCACTTTGGCAATAACTCCATATATGAATAAGCAGTTCTTGCGCTGGTATCAATTGCTGTAAAAAGAGGCACTTTGCCGTATGTGGTATTTAAGACGGTATCTTTTCCGCTTAAAACATACTCGATATTCAGTTTTGCAAAGGTTCCTGCCTTTGGGGTTACGCCGCCGCCTTTTCCTTTAAAAATCTTATATACGAGACCGGATGCGGTCTTTTCGTAATTGGTGTTGCACG
Organism: uncultured Segetibacter sp.; assembly: GCA_964251885.1. Lineage (GTDB taxonomy): Bacteria > Bacteroidota > Bacteroidia > Chitinophagales > Chitinophagaceae > Segetibacter. The sequence goes on from CAXUMK010000219.1 coordinate 7,718, forward strand.
ATGCCATTGTAACGGCAAGCACTGCAATCGCTAACATTTGTTTCATTTATGATTATTGTAGTTGTTCTTCGTATTGTTTAATTATTTTTTTAAATTTCCAGACTGTAGCATCGAGCGGATCGTTTGTGCGGCCTCCTGCTGCGTTAAAATGTCCGCCACCTTCAAAATTGGTACGGGCAAATGTATTTACGTCAAAATCGCCTTTGCTTCTAAAACTCCATTTTCGTTCTTCATCCCGGTCAATCACCAGTGCACCCAATTTTATTCCCTGTATTGTCAGCAGGTGATTTACCAGTCCTTCGGTGTCGCCTGTCCTCAATTGAAAACGCAAGAGATCATTTTTAGAAATGGCCATAACCGCAGTATTGTATTCATACAAGACTTCCATCCTGTTTAGCAAAGCATGACCTATAAACCTGATCCTGTTTTCTAAAAAGCTGTCGTAAATATTTTCGTGCACCAAAGTATGGTTAAACCCGGTGTCTTTGAGTCTTGCCACCATTCTGTGTACGCTGGCTGTAGTGGATGGAAACCTGAAAGAGCCGGTATCGGTCATCACTCCTGTGTACAGGCATTGCGCAATTTCTGGGTCTATCTTATCATCATTGCCGCTGTCAACTATAAAATCAAATACCATTTCAGAAGTGCTGCTTTTAGAAGTATTGCTGTTTCCATAATCAAAATAATCTTCCTGCGGCTGCTCATGATGGTCAATCAAAATTTTGGTATAACCGAGGTCAGCTAACACAGGCTCCATATTTTTTGTTCTGTGCAATACATTAAAGTCGAGGCAAAAAAGCAATTCCGCTTCCTGTATCAGATTTATTGCTACCTCTTTGGAATATTCGAAATCTACCACATTCGCCGCACCAGGCATCCATTTTAAAAAACCTGCCCAGTTAGTAGGTGAAACAACAGTAACTGAATGACCGAGTTTAGTCAAAAAATGAGATAATCCAAGCGAAGAACCCATCGCATCACCATCAGGTTTCTGATGCGTTGTTATAATCACCTTTTTAGGGATATTCAGTTGAAGGAAAAAGGCTTGTATAGATTGCATAGAAAGGCGGCAAAATTGTATTATTTGAGTAACAACGTCAAAATAATTTTACAGTCTTAACAAAAACCAGTATAAATATTAGGCTTTTCAACCTTTTAAACCCACTTTTGCCGCGCAAAAAAGATTAGGTTATGACAAACAGAACTTTCACAATGATTAAACCTGATGCCACTTCCAAAGGGCATACGGGGGGCATTTTAGACCAGATTATAAAAGGCGGTTTTACCATAAAAGCAATGAAATGGACAAAACTGTCTAAAGAAAAAGCAGGTGAATTTTACGCCGTACATAAAGAAAGACCTTTCTATGGCGAATTAGTCGATTTTATGAGCAGCGGCCCTATCGTTGCCGCCATTCTTGAAAAAGAAAATGCAGTAGCCGATTTTAGAAAACTAATTGGCGCTACCAATCCTGCGCAGGCAGAGGAAGGAACTATCCGCAAAAATTTCGCTTCTTCTGTAGCAGAAAATGCAGTGCATGGAAGCGACAGCGATGAAAATGCAGAAATTGAAGGCAGCTTCTTTTTCAGCCTTTTAGAAAGATTTTAAAGTCAAGGTGATATTTTAAAACAGCCCGCTTTTGGGCTGTTCTAATTTACAGTTTTATTGTTTTCATAATTCGAAGTCTTCATTATCTTCTGCATCAAACTGGTCGTACTGGTCGGCAAGGGTTGCATCAAAAATATCGTAGTTAAAGTCGAGGTTAGATTTTGCAAAGGCATAGACAAAAGCATAATTCAGGTCGAATAGATCATTCTGCGTTAGCCATTCTTTCCGGGTTGCCAGCAGTATCCACTCATAATAGGTTGCATTATTAGTATCATCGTGCGTTGTCGCATTTAATTTTTCCGAGGGCACTACAAACCTTTCAGAACCTTTGCCTTTCCATTCAATACCATTGTCATTCACTTCCCAGTTTCCAAACAACATAGCTTTTTTTTCAAAAATAGGCATGTGCAGTCAAATAGTTTTTGTTTAATTTTTTGGAGCCGGGCTGCATTACTACTATTTTACATCGTTGCGTCGCACACTTTTACTGGAGGTACTTGCTTGGGCAAAAAAGAGCCGTCATTGGGAGGAGGACGACGAAGCAATCCCGTCAATAGTAAGGCTGTTAAAACACAAATGGATTGCTTCGTACCTCGCAATGACGAATTCAATTAAGCGACAAAGGGGAATGCACGAACTAAAATGAAACAATGGAAAAAATAAACATAGCAGAAAAACTGTC
>CAXUMK010000220.1:0-9943 GCA_964251885.1 uncultured Segetibacter sp.
CACGTTTGTTCTTTTTGATACTGCTGCTGAGTTTACCAAATTTGTAATTAAAGCTTACGTTAACGGTGCGGTAATAGTTATCGAAATAATTTGTTTGGTCAAAGTCATGAGAGCTTGTGAAAAAGTTCAGCCTTATAAATTTCTTAAAAGGATTATTGACTGCTAACGATAAAGTTGCTTTTTCTTTTAAAAGCGTTTTAGATCCGCTTAATGAACTGAAAACATAATAGTTGTCTTTGCCCTGCAGCAGTACATACCTGCTGTCGAAGCCCATGTTTAGATTAGCCCTGTATCCTTTATTAAACTTGTAGCTGGTATTGGTAAATATGTGCCCCTGGAATCCTTTATTATTGTAAAACTGATTGTTGTAAGCTCCTTTCAACCAAACGTGTAAGAGTTGTGCATTTATATTGACGTTAAGTTTTGGCGTAAATGGATAATTGGCATTAAGGTTAAAGCTCAATCCCCTGTTGCTTCCTACATTTAAATAGGTAGTAGTAGTGACAGTGTCTGTTCCAACACTTGTAACATTTTCTATTGTATTATTGGCAAATGAGTAGCTGATGCTGGCATTGACAGAGCCTTTTTTAAAGCTGCTGTATCCGAACTCAAAATTTCGGTTTACTACCGGCTGTAATCCCGGATTACCTACATTGATAAACTTAGGATTGGAGCGGTTTATAAAAGGATTAAGCTGCCAGATGCCCGGCCGCTGAATACGTTGACTGAAACCAAAAGTAAAGCTGTTGCTGTTTTTCAGGTTCTGCTGTATTGAAACAGAAGGTACCAGGTTATTGTACTCTTGCTTAACCGAACTGCCGGTTGAAGTAAAATCTGCATCAACAGTTGTATGTTCAAGCCGCAATCCTCCTTTCAGTACAACCTTTTTTAGTTTTAGCTGGTACGAATTGTACATGCTGTATACATTCTGGAGATAAGTGAAGTCGTTTGTTTGTGACGGATCATTAATATACTGTTTCACATCGTTACTGTAATTATCGGTTGTGAAAAGGCTGTAGTTTTTTCTCAGTATAGCTTTTGCCCCTGCTTCAATATTCAATGAGTTTAACGGGTGTACATAATCAAGTTGCATTGTATGCTCCTTTGTTCCTGAGTTATTATATTGACGATAGTCAGGGGAGGCATAATTAACTCGGTCTGTAAAATTTGCATTGTTACTTTGGGTATTGCCCGAGCTGCCGTATTTATATGAACCTGTTAGCAACTGCTCCTTGTTTCTTTTAAAACCTAATTCATAATTTACAGATAAGTCTGTACCGTGATAACCAGACCCACCTGCATTTAATAACCTGTATTGCTGTGCAAGTGAACTATCACTATTAAACTGCTTCGAACTCTGGTTTGCGTTATTGTCTGAGTTTCCTTTATACCCTTGCAGAGATGCGGTAATAAGATGAAGGGTATCTATCTCGAAACTTACTTCAACATTCCCATAAGTGTTATCCCGTCGGCTGGATTGCTGTCCCTGTTGAATAACAGACGAACTGACAGGATGATAAATAATACTTGTATAACCGTTTTCTGTAGTTTGCGGGTTTTGTTTATTATAACCGATGTATCCGTTCAAGCCAAACTTACCTTGTTTTACGGTTGCATTGAGATTGATGCCGGGTCCATAAACACTATTGTACCTGGTGTTAATGCTTCCATTATATCCCTGATCCACGTTTCTGGCGGTAATGATATTAATAATTCCGGCTAATCCTTCAGCATCATATTTAGCAGGTGGCGTTGTTATCACTTCTATCTTAACAATGTTGCTTGCAGGCATAGATCTGAATACATCCGCCGGGTTACTGGCTAATAATGAAGAAGGTTTGCCATTGATGAGTATTTTGTAATTCGAAGTTCCTTTCAGTTTTATATTATCACTACCATCCACCGAAACAAGCGGAACTTTACGAAGCATATCCAATACGTTATTCACTTTATTTTCAGGATCAGCCTGCACATCAAATACAATCCTGTCAACTTCCTGTTTAATAAGTGGCTTTGTAGCTGTTACCACAACTGTTTTTAATTGCCCTGACGTGGCCGTAAGAAAAATAGTACCAAGGTTAGTAATATCCTGACCGGGTATCACTTCTCTTTTGTTTTCTCCGTAACCCACATAAGCAAACACCAACAGCACTTCTGTATTCTTTGCTGTTTTCACTTCAAAATTTCCATTCTCCTTTGTTAGAGCAGTCTTTATAACTGCATTTGTCTTCGCATCCTGAACAGTAATGGTGACATACGCAAGCGGTTCATTTTTAGAAGAGTCTTTTAAGGTTCCTTTTATAAGCACTAATGTGTTTGTTTGAGATATTCCTCGGAAACTGAAAAGCAAGCATATACAAAAACTGAAAAAGAATTTCATTTCTAAAAAGGTATTTTGGATAGAAAGCTATGGTTTTATAGTAATACCAGATGACCAGCATTATGAACGGCTTATAGCGCAGATAAATGGTATAACACACCTGCGTGCATAAGCAATATGAAAATGGGTATTTTAGATTAAAAGCCGTGTTAAGATTGGAATTATTTTTTAACGTCCTTGATATTATTACAAGAGCTTTTGTTTTATAATTCTTCTTTAATAGATATTAATAATTCCCGCTTTACGTTTCCCGTCATTATTTTTAAAAGTTCTTGTATTGGACTTTAAACGAATGACTGAATGCAGTTGCCGCTACAATAAGCAGATAGCAAGTTGGAGTTATGGCATGAATATGCCATAGCAGAAACTGTGCAATAGGTAATGCGAATGGACGCGGCTTTACTGCAATGAAGGAAGTAGTTGAAAAGTGGAATACAACAATACTGTATAAGGAGCATTTTCTCGAAATATGAGTGATATTGATCCATTTGTCTTTAAACGATTTTTTTAAATCTTCATCTTTACTACAGCATTCTATTTCTTCCTTTATATATCTTTACTGCTAACCCCCAAACAAAATTTATGGCTAAAGCGACTACAACCAAAAGGCAGCACAACAAGACTGACCTTCAAAATTTATCCCAAAGAGAACGTGATTTTTTAACCCTGGAGACTCAGGAAGCAATGAAGAAGTATAATCTTGGAAAGCAAGGTGTCTATGACAGAAAATTTGCCTTAAACAAAAAAATACGTGAAGCAGGTTTATCTGTAGAAGATGTATTAAACAATAAAGGTGCGAAAGTAGCTGAACCTGCAAAAAAAGTTGGTCAAAAGCGTGGGCCAAAGCCAAAACAAGAGGCACCAAAACCAGAGGAGAAACAACCGGAACCAATACGAGACGTTGTTAAGTATGAAAAACCTGTACCTGTAGTTTTAAAACCTATCGAAATAAACTTTGGAAATTTTTCTGTTAAGCTTAATGGAGCTCCCAAGCAAATTTCCGTTAATCCTGATACAAACGCTATTGAAATAGACCTTTGAGTTTTGCAAAGAAGCGGTAATCTCTAAATTAAAATATATGAAAGAGGAAACTATAGTCGAATTGCAACCTATTAATAACGAATTGGCAGATCTGGTAAAAACTGAATTCGAAGATGACGAAGTATTGGAATCAAACGCTTTTACCGGGGCGGAAATAATCACCATTATTCTTGGTAGCGGTAAAGATGCTATTTTAAAAGTCCTTGCTTAGTACCCCCGCAAGATTACATCTTTTATATTTGTTTGATAACAAAAAACGGGATTGGGAAAAGACTAAGGATTGGGCTGCAACCCACGTAATTGTTGCATCAAATAGAAGTAACGTCTGGAATTATAGTGATTTAAAAAAGAAGTTGCGAAGCGCATACCGCGAAGAGGAATTTGATAAACGTTGATTAAGAAAATATTTGGACAATTGTTCACGAAGCTAATCATACTCTCCAAGAATCAGAAGATGTCACAATAGAACAAAAAACGCTTTAGTAAAGGGTGCAAGAAAAATTATAAGGAGAAGGCATACGAGCCTAAAAGATATCTGGAGACTTTGCTACTTCTTATTCCTTCAAAAGGTAGTTCATCAAAATATTAGGAACATGGCATCTTTATGAGTAATATAGCTAAGCAAGAAGCAGTAAAAGGAATAAAATATTTTAATCTAAATATAATAATATTAGTATACTTGTAATTAATCCCCCTTCGGAAAAGAGTGGCACCTTGCGGTGCCAGGTTCCCCCCAACCCTTCCTTTCCGTTCCCCCTTGTGCTTATGCATAGGGGGTTTCTTTTGTGGTTCTCAAAAATTTGTACTAGTTAATCGACTGCTAATATCTGTCAAATGTCTATTAAAGCCGCCAGTAGAACTACTGAATTTTTAGATAATCTTAAAATTTTATACAACTATTGTTTTTAATGACGGTATTGTTTTGTCCCTCCGCATAGGTTGGTTAAAATAAAACCCTGGCAACATACCAGGATTAATCCCTAACAAATGCTCAACAAAAAATATTTAATAAACAAGTCAGACGAGTTAAAGGAAATGGTGAACTGACTTTATTATTACTATCTTTTTCAGCAACTATTTTTCTTATCCTAGCTTTTGACTTTATTAACCTTGGCAATTAAAATAGTTAAGGCCGTATTGTTGTTATAAAAAGGCAGGCAGAACCCGTAGATCATCTATTGAACAGTTTTTAGACTTTTTTGGTAATTGTACAACCATTGATACATCTTCCCAAATGTGAAGTTGCCGCGTATTATTTTAATAAACAACAGTAGAACTACTGGAACTTACATAATTGTTAGAAAAGATGTATAAAGGGTTGAAGAAAGAAGGGTAAACATAAAGAATTAGTAGAACTACTGGTAAATCATATCATCAAAAGTGTGAACTTCATTTTCAAACACTTAAAATTATGGCATCAAATCTAATTCCAGCAAACGATCATTCTATTCCTCTTGACCAGGCAGTTGAACTGACTAAAAGATATAGAGATAATAAAGAAAATATTTTGGCCGACGAATATAAGGGCCAGAATATTCTTCCTCTTTCAGAAACGTTTAGTAAAGATGCTTTTAATTCCTTTTTTAACAATCCTGATTGTGTGGCTATTCGCATTTATTATGGAATGACCGAAGACCTACAAACCCATGCTGTAATTGTTGGGGCCAATGAGAAAAATGAAGATATATTACCAGCGGCAAGTGAGCAAAGCAGTTTGACAGATCCGCCACCAATTTTGGAAGATTCTTACAGATGCCCTCCGACTTGTCCTCCAACTTCATCTCTGAATTATCCTTAAATTGAAATGTCTTTTTTTAATCACATTTGCACTTTAAGTAGTGTTTTAGCTTTTATTATAGCGTGGATTCGGTATCCGGTGGTTCTAAAATCTTTCCGGCCTTTTATTTATTTTTTGTCCTTTGCATTTTTGAACGACTTACTCAGTATTTACTTTATTTATCGCGCTCATAACAATGGCGTAAATTCAAATATTTATGTACTGGTGGAATTTATTTTAATAATGTGGCTCTTTAAAAATTGGAAAGTACAAAAAAGAAAATTTTTGATTTATATAGCAATTATTACAGTTATAGTTTGGATGCTTGATACTCTCATTTTAAACTCAATAACTCACTTTAGTTCGCTCTACAGGATATTTTATTCCTTTGTTATCATTTTTTTAAGCATTAACCAGGTAAATGAACTCATTGTGAATGAGCCAATGAATATAACAAGGGATTCGAGATTTATAATTTGTATGGCCTTTATCATTTTCTTTGCATATAAGGCTTTATTAGAAACGTTTTATTTAATGGAATTTAAACAAAGCAAAAGTTTTTATAGTGTACTTTTCGTTATTTTAATACTTCTTAATCTTTTTATCAATCTGGTTTACGCTTTAGCTGCTCTATGGATGCCAACGAAACAAAGATTTACATTGCCGTATTCATAGCTGTTCTAATCCTGGGAATACTTTTAATATTTTTTATAAGTTCACTTTTAAAACACCAGAGAAAAAATGTTGAATTGCACAAGCAACGTGCAGATGCGGAAATATCTACATTAGAAGCTGAAAGAAAAAGAGTTGCATCTGACTTACACGATGATCTTGGTCCCTTCTTGTCATCTATTAAACTCCAAATTAACCTTTTAAATACCCGTGATCCGGAAGACATCTCGGCCATTAAAGAAATCAGTACACAAATAGATGATATTGTAGAGAAAGTAAGAGAAACATCCAATAACCTGATACCAAATGTCTTAATAAGAAAGGGATTAATTTTAGCAGTTAAGTCCTTTGCCCAAAGAATAAACAAAACGAATGCTCTCATTATTAAAACTTCCTTCACAGAAAACCTTCATCTCAACGATGAAAAGGAGGTGCACGTATACAGAATTTTTCAGGAGGGTTTACATAACACGTTGAAACATGCAAAAGCAACGGAATTTGAATTTAGAATTGAAAAAAAGGAAAGTCAGCTACACATAGAAATGGCCGATAACGGGATAGGATTTGATTTAGATGCAATGTCAAAAGAAAGCATCGGCTTTGGCTTAAAGAGCATTTCGAGCAGGGTTGATATTTTAAGAGGTGATATTTTTATAGAAGCAAAACCTGGAAAGGGGGTAAAATACACTATTGTAATTCCAATATAGAATATAATGAATGAAGACAAAGTAATAACATTGGCCATTGCCGACGATCATAAAATTTTTAGGGAAGGGCTCAAGTTATTATTTAAAAAGGAAGGCAATATAGAATTGGTTTGTGAAGCCGCAAATGGCAGAGACCTTGTTGAATTAGTTAAAACAATGCAGCCGGCCGTTGTTTTAACAGATATTGTTATGCCTGTGATGGACGGAATAGTGGCAGCAAGACAAATTTTAAAATTGTATCCAAAGACAGCCATCATTGGATTATCGATGGTGGATGAAGATGATCTACTTATAGAAATGCTCGAGGCAGGGGCACTAGGTTACCTTTTAAAAAATGCAGAAAAAGAAGAAATAATAGAGGCAATTGATTGTGTTATCAAAGGCATTCCATATTACTCGAGTTGCCTTTCAAACCAATTAGCCAGGCTAATATCTAAAAGCAGGTTCAACCCTTACAAGGGTAAACAGATACCGGATTTTACTGATACAGAGAAAGAAATTCTTACGCTTATCTGCGATGAAAAAACAAGCAAGGAAATAGCTGAGTTACTACATTATAGTATCAGAACGATAGAATGGTATAGGGCTAAAATTATGGAAAAAATGCACGTAAAGACGACGACCGGAATTGTTATTTATGCTATTAAGAACAAGCTGTGTAAAATTTAGTGATCGGGTAAATTCTTTTACTCTTTTAAATATTCTTTTTATAAATGAATTCATTGCTTTGCTTAATTCCAATTGCCCACTGTCGCCAGTAGAAGATAACTTTAGAGCAGCTTTAAAAGAAAAAACTTTCAGTAAAAAAGAGTATTAATTGAAGGATGAGCTCATTGCAGAAACATTTGGTTTATCAGAAGAGTAGATGCAATCTTGCTTTTACCTGTTTGAAAAAACATTAACGACTATATTCATCGCCTCATCACAATATCCAAATTCAATGTAATACGGACAGCAGCTATAATCTTTATAAATTGGACGGCTAAAAACGAAAGTTCCCGGATGCATGGCAATATACTTTTCCATTGTCCGGTATCTTTTTCCTTCCTCAGACCATCCGCGGTTAACATCTTTTCGTTGTGGAAATAAATTAATGTCAATAGGACCGCCTGAATGATGAGCTATATAATGTCCCTTTTCATAGTCCGTTCCAAAATGCGTAAAAACTTTTGTAGAATCTCCAATGTACTTCCGCATTATTTGCCGGTCGCCTTTTGCAATTACATGGTTGGAAATGCCAAAGGCTGCAACTAAACGGGAATCAGGAAGGCTGCTTGCAGGTGCTGCTTCAGTATTACACGTATAGTCAAAGCCAAAAGTAAAGCCTTTAAAATTCTGCCATGTTACATTGCCATGTAATACAGATTCCCTCCTGTAGAGATCAGACCAATCATACATAACCTCCTCCTCAAAAAGTTTGTGTACTTCAGCGACAGAAGTTATGGCGGCATTTGATATTATTTGTTTATAATTTGGAAGAAACATAAGCTGAAACTGCTGCAAGAGATTTGACAGGTTATAAAAGAACAAGCTGGTTTCAGAAATATAAGCTACTAATAAGTTTATTCATGCTATTATTCGTCGCCTGTAAAATAGCCTTCTGATATACAACAAAAATAAACGACCCTCCTAAAATGATGAATATAGTTATCTAATTCCTGTATTGAAAGCTCCGTATTCGTGATGAAACTCCACATCACACGTTACTCTTGGATTCATTTTATTATCATCTACTGCAATCCATGCCTCGAAAATCAGTTTGGGTAATCTTTCATTAGCCTTCATTGCCTCCACTCTATAAATAATCTCTTTTAGTCTGTTGCCTTTAATCTTTTTACCATTTATAATTTCATCATGCATATAAGTAGCTGTTGTTAAAATGAGTACTACATCTTCAGGTTTCACTTCAAACCATTGAGTAATGTAATTTTCAACACCGAGCTTTTGTAATGCCTGGTTAACAAGAGATGGCGCATAGGCTATTCCATGTGCGCTTTCATGCCCTGTAATATTGCCCTGGCTATGTGCCCGCTCCCACCCTTCAAGCCCTGCCAAAGTCACCGGCATGAGTTTCTTTTCATAACCTTTCCTTCCTTTTGGCGGCCCGATTACGCTTGTTATTATCACACCTTCATGTATATCATACTTTATAATTTCTGTATCAGGAGCTAATAAAGTGGGTAGAATATTATATTTCATTTTAGTTGATATAGGAAACTACTCAATACAAGGAATAGAGTAAATTTAGTAGACATAATAAAAGTTTGAAGGATAATTTGTAAAACCCGGGAACTTTGGGGGAGAAATCTTAACTAAGATAAAACCACTTTTCAATATTGCAAGAAAAGGAAAATTGGCTATCTTATAGAATTACAGCAATAACATGGTTGGCGTACACACAATTAAGTCCTATTTGTTAGCATCGTCCGTTCTAAGAGCCTTTAAAAAATTTTATTACGGCTTAACACATTTCAATACCCATTTACCATTCTCTAAAACGTACTTACATATAATTTTTTCATTTGAATCACCACCTTTTGGAGTTAGGTGTAGTTCATCTAACTCCCACGGATGTCCATCTTCTCCTAAAAGTAGATCCCCTAAATTAGCAATTTTAGACATGGATAAAGTAATCTTTTTAAAAGCATTGTTTTTAGACATACAATTATTTTTATTTAGAAGAATTAGATGATGTTAGTTCAGGTGATTTAGTTTTCCCAATTCCTGACAGCAGGTCAACAAAGCCATTTAGATATTGTTTTATATTTAAATCAAATGAAAGCCCGAAATAAGGCACTCCTTCGAGCTTTCTTGTTACATTATTAGCAGCATCTTTTCCTAACGCAAAGAGCCATTGAGAACCGGCGGAAACGCGTATAACATTATTCAACCTGAATCCCAGCCCTGTTAAAAGCGAACTTTTCTCAAAGAAATTATCATATGCGGAGTCCTGATGCATATTTACTAAGGAGTAACCAACCATTAGAGAAAAATATTGTCTCCAATTTTTCTTATAACTATTAAAGGGTAAGTCTTTATCTACTGCCATAAAATTAACATGAAAGCCAAGATAAGGAACAATTCCATAATCAAGCGATTTGCCTTTTTTAGTTATTGCTGAAGTCACTATTCCAAAGTCAGGGGTAAGCAGCACTTTGTTTCTAGTCTCAAAATTTAGATACGAATTACCAGATGCTAATGAAGCATAATTAAAATTGAAGCCTGCATATACACCTTCTACAATTTTAGATTCAATTGCTTTTCGCGTATTCAATAAGCCCTTTAGTCCTGTTTTTGAGGTTTCTAAATGGTTTATCCAAAGAATTAAGTTGTTTATGGATATTGTAATATTCGATGTTGCTATAG
>CAXUMK010000221.1:0-1490 GCA_964251885.1 uncultured Segetibacter sp.
CTTTTATATGTACATAAGTGATTACTCTTGCACCTCCACTTTTACCTTTTCCTTTAGATGCAATACTTAATCGAATTTTGTAACAGTTGTGCCCAATAGAAGTTCCCTGGATAGGATTGGTTATTAAAGAATTTCGAAGTTCCTTTAATTCTGAAATCAGGGAAGCGTACTTTTTTGTTAGCCTTTTGGCTTCTTTTTGAAAACGAGCAGAAAGCTGAAATTTATAACTCATTTAAAAACTCATCAAAAGATTTCAATTTTATTTTCCCTTCTTTTGCAAGATTTACTTCCTCAATGGCTTCTTTTAAATCTTTAAGCACTTTTTCCTGTTTCGTCTCCTTTATCTTTCTTGTTTTTACAAAGTTCAAACCTTTCAAAACTTCCAAAAGCGCCGGAGCTTTTCTGTCCTCTACTTCAAGCAATAATTTCATATATAGAATTGAATGCTAAAATAAAAAAAGTTTAGCAAAGATGGTGAAAGATAAAAACGACTTCACCTTTAATTAGGTTAACATGTTGCAATGGAAAAATAGGTAAAGATTCAAGTGTGTACAAAATAAGGAACATTCAATTAATCACAGTGACTTCAAAAACTTAATCACCTTGTCGCGGTCAGCTTTGATTAACTGCATAAACTGTTCCTTTGCTTTTTTTGCTTCTCCATCATGCCATAAGATGGCTTCTTCTATACTTCTCGCCCTGCCATCGTGCAGGTAAAAAGGAACACCGTTTGTTTTTTCAAATAACCCAATTCCCCATAAAGGCGTAGTGCGCCACTCGCTGCCCGATGCTAAATAATCAGCACGGTTGTCTGCCAAACCAGTACCCATATCGTGAACCAGCAGATCGGTATATGGATGTATTCTTTGGTTTGAAAGCTGGGGGAAATTTACATCTACACCAGTTTGCATTGTTGGGCGGTGACAGCCCACACAATTTATCTGCGAAAACAATTGCTCGCCCCTTCTGTTATCTGCATCGTTTACGTTTCTGCGTGCCGGTACCGCCAGTGATCTCACATAATAAGCTACTGCATTTAATATACTGTCAGCCAATTCAGGATCATCCTTTTTATGATCATCCTGACTTTGACCCGAACAGCTTTCTTTTGGCTGTACATAACTCGTAACACCCATATCCTGCTCATAAGCTGTAGCAACCTGGAACAAAACCGTTGATGCATTTGCTTTGAGACCAAACCGGCCAAGAATATTTTTTTGGGTTGTAGAGTCGAAGATGTAATTCGCCTCACCTGTTATGCCATCACCGTTTTTATCATCTTTATCGGCAAAAGAAACGATGGTTTGTTCGGGGATATTTTCAAGAAGACCTACACCAAATACCGGCGGCGCCATCCGGGCAGATAGTGCATAAGCTGCTGGCAAAGGAATATAAGGATTTTGAAGAAGATATGTCGGTTTACGCAACGTTATGATTGATCCGTCAGGATAAATTACAGGTACATCAGTGTAAGTGATTTGTATATGCAC
>CAXUMK010000221.1:1500-9753 GCA_964251885.1 uncultured Segetibacter sp.
GGGCTGCACACCAAACAATGCCTGATCCTGCAACTGTATACCAAAACCGGGAAGAGGCAAAGGAGCGCCATGTGCATCCTGACCGGGTAAGCTAATGCGAAAAAGCAGGGACGAAGTTGCCTGCCCTGCAGTAGGTGTGCCCTTACCATCATTGTGATGACATGATATGCACGACACATTATTAAAAATCGGTCCGAGACCACCAAACAAAACATTTCCCGATGATACAAATGTTTGTTCAAACGCATTGTCGCCAATATCATGTACACGCTGGTCTCTTGCATTTAAACCATCAACAGGATGAGTAAAAGCTTTAGATGTTTCATCAAATACAGTGGCAAGTCCGCCACTTAAGCGGTCATCATACCCGGAAGTATTAAAAAGGTCTGCTTTATTGCACATACAAAAAACAACAACCATCATACACAATCCACTAATCACATACAACTTCTTCATATTCTGTTAAGAGGCTTAGCCCTGTTTATTTAATTGAATATTGAACATTTAAAGTTGGGTATTCAGCATTTGCGGAAGTTGTCAGTTGTCAGTTGTCAATGGTTCAATACTCAATGTTCAATATTCAATATTCAATATTCAATACTCAATATTCAATACTCAATACTCAATTCTTAATGTCCATTCCCCAATGTCTCACTTGTACCATTTGATTTTCTATAACTTTTTGTTGCCGGCATTTGTTCTCTCATGGGTCATCGTTGCGTCGCATTACGTTCATCGGCAACAATTTTATTAAGCTTTTTTCGCCCTTTAATAAAGAGTAGTATCAGATGTGCCACACCTTCAAGGTGTGGCACATCTTACTTCAGCACTTCCTAATCAGCCACATTTGTTTGGATAAAAGGAACGAGTTGATTCTCTAATGTTTCTTTTAAAGTTGCCAATGCACTCATTGTTTGCTGTATCTGCACACGCTGGGAAATAATGGCATCTTCATAATTTGCGGTAATGTTATTGAAAGAGCTGATGGCTGCACTTATTTGTGCCTGCAATGTATTATCTAAAGATTTGTTCTTTGCTGCAACCAGATCTTTCAAACCCTTACCACCATTCAAGCCCATGTATACATTTTGAATGCCGATGATATTATTTTTAAAATCTGTTGTAGAGTTACCTGAATAGGGAGATTCGACGATAGCAGGATTTCTTGCATCGTAAGGTTCTTTCATTTTACTGTCGCCAACTTCTTCGCAAATGTCAATAAGGCTACCTGTCAAAGCCTGGTATACTTCCTTCTTTGACGCATATTTTGTGCTGCCGCTGCCTGCTGTCATTACCTTTTGCGCAAAGTTATCGGGAGCGCTTGTCCAGCTTAGATACAGCGCATTACAGGTGTTCAGCAAGTCAGCCGACAAGCTGACCATATATTTTTTTTGAGCTGCAGTTATCTGGGCGCCGGTGCGGCTGCCGTGGTTACCAAAAATGATATACTCAATAGGGTGATAGCCGCGCAGCGATAAGGTAAAATTTTGTATGTCAGATACTTCAAGAGCATTGTTGCTTGCAAGCAAAGAATCCATTTGAGCATAGTCGGTTGGCCATGTATCCATGTTGGGGTCATAATCGTTGTCCTCTACCGGTCCAAACAAAAAGCCTTCACATTGTTCCCATGTCTGGCGCATATTTTTCCAGGCATCTCTCGACAATTGAAGATTGGCATCGGTAGGTGAAGTATTAAGCGTTTGAATTTTTGAATTAAGGTCAGCAGCGGCTACGCTTAATTTTAAATAGCCGCTCAAAGCAACATTATTGGTAAAATCAGTAAGCACTGTCTGCTCAAGGGTTTTAAAATCAGTAGCCGTTCCCGTGCCGGTATCTGCTTTATTGCATGAATGAAGCCCTACTGCAACAGGTATAATAAGTAAGAAAAACACTTTTTTCATTATTGCCATTTTATATTTGAATGATTAAGTTGCTGTCAGAAACAGATGTTTTAAAATGTTGCAGCGGCCTTTCTGCCGGCCCTTTTCTCGCAATACCGTCTTTGTCAAAAAGGCTTCCGTGCAATGGGCACGAGTATCCGTTGCCGGTAACATTCAATTGTGTTTGCTGGTGAGTGCAGACAAGTTGCAGGGCAGTATAAGTATTGTCTTCTTTCTTTTGCACTGCTATATCGTAAAACATTCCTTTAGGACGAACAATCTGAAGAGGTGACTGAGTAAACAGGTTGAGTGGAACAGTAATCTTTTTATCCGCCACATCTGTTTTAAAAACCGGAGATGCAGCACTACAGCCCGGAAGCTGGGTAGCAAGCAAACCTGCCGCACCTAACAGGCAAATGTTACAGGTTGATTTTATAAATTTTCTACGTTGCATTTTTAATTATTGCTGACAACTGTCATCTTTTTTGTTACTGCCATTGGTTTTTCATAGCATCATCGTTGTGTCACTTGTACTATTTGTTCTTTGCGCGGCAGGACCTCACCCTCTTATCCCTCTCCTGGAGGAGAGGGACGGTACTTTGGTATGCTTCCAAACGGTATATCTTCCACGTCATCACCTCACCCTCTTATCCCTCTCCTCATGGAGAGGGACGGTACTTTGGTACTCTTCCAAACATTATAACTTCCACATCATCAGTAAATCATCTTTCATCATATTATCTGTAAATCATTGTAACTAATTTTATTTCCTTATAATCCAAATAATCCCGCAAAATTGGTTCGGATAGGATTCTTTAGTACAAGTGTGCGACGCAACGGCTGCTTAATAGATATTATAAAGCTGGCTACCAAAAAAAATTCCTAAAAAGAATACCCGATACCTACATTTAAAAACTGGTTATTCTGATTATAAGGCAACGCATTTGGTGGCGGGTTGATGATTAGATTTGGATTTTGCTCGCCGGTATGCAATATTCTTACATCCGCTTTTACCACTACATTTGGAATAGGCAAATAACTAAAGCCGGCAACAATGTGCGTTTGTTTTTCAGTGCCATCGTAAATGGCTTTGGGCGGCGCAGGAATGTCTGCATTCATATCGAGCATTTCGCCCCGAACAAAAGTAATGAACTGCGCTGTTTCATGTTTTTTATGCAGCCAGTCGTAACCCACTTCTGCATAAGCGCCGTACATGGCAGTCGCGAGATTGTTGGCATAAGCGCTGTTAATTTTACCAGCTTCGGGATAATTGATGTAAGCGCCTAATGCCTTAAAAGAAAACCCGGCATTAGCATATTGTACATCGGCTTCACTCAAATATATGGGCGTCCCAAAGCCACCGCTGTTTAAACCAAGACTATCTGCGCTTCGCTTACTTAAGCCAACCGTACCGCCTGCATATCCTGAAACCTGGAATTTAAAATTGCTGAACAAATATTGCAATGATGCAGTAACAGCAATGTTATTGGCAGTTGCATTGCTTCCTTCTGCACGGCCATCGCGAATGCCGCTTCCATGCTGAAAGCCAGCACTGTTTAGACCATTCATTACTGCTAAAGAATAATTTACGGGAAGGCTGTTTAGAGAACCATAAAAAGCAACACCCAGCTCACGCCAGGTTGCAGGAATGATTAATTGCTCAACCATGGGTCGTTCAACCCCGTTGAAATTAACAGGTAGATGATTTTCGTTTAAAATACCAATTCGCGGAATGAACAAGCCGGCAAGAATGTATTGTTTAGCATTGAGATTGAATTTAAGAAAAGCCTGCTCCATTGCTATTTCAGCGCCATTTGCTTCTCCGCCAACAACCTTTGCATTCTCCAGTTCCATTTCAGAAAAGAAGGCAATCTTCTGGTTGAACTGGTGACCGACAAATAAAACCGCTCTTTCTAATGTAGCTGTGGATCTTTTTAAATTGAAATCTCTTTGATAAGCTGCACTTCCGTAACCGGAGATAACGGTTTTGTTAGTGGATGTGCCGGCGTTAAGTGAATCTTCGTTGGTAAAAATTTGTTGCTGTGCCTTTGTTCGAAATTGGGAAAAGGTTGTAGCATAAATAATTAACCCAATAGCCAGTAATAGTTTTTGTTTCATTGGCCGCAATCTACCCCCGGCGAGCTAAATGCGATTTACTGATTTAGAAACTTTTTGTTACGGAAAGGGGAAAAAAATCAATGGCTCAATTGCTTAATGGCTTGATTGCTCAATTGCTCAATGAGCTTGATTTAATGACTCACTGACTTAATGACTAATGATTTTAATGACTTAATAAATTACTGGCAGTTACCCCCGGCTATATCGTCCATTATTGCCTTAATGCCCGTGTAGAAATTCCTGCTCTGCTCGGTTGATAATGGATTTGTAAAAATTACAAAGGTGTATCCACGGCAAAGATCAATTATTGGCCATGTACCCTGCAGCGAAGGAACTGCGACGGCACCTGCTTTTCCCTGTGCATTTGTTTCAAGAATCCATTCACCAAGGGCATAATTAAGACCTGCATCGGCAGCAGGTGAATACTTTATCTGGCTTGCTTCTGTGGTTAACGTGTGCATCGTCTCAACCGAACTTTGGGTTAATACCTGTTTGTTATTAAAACTGCCTTTATTCAACAGCATCGCTAAAAAGTTTGTAAAGTCTGCAGCGCTCGATCTTGCGCCGGTTGCAGGGTTAACGGCATCGTTGTAGTTCTCGTTGGTAAAAGTGGTGTTCTTCATAGCCAAAGGTCTTATAATGCGGTCCTGCATTAGTCTGTCAAACGCTTTTTTCGAAATCACTTCCAGCACTCTGCCTGCAATGCTGAAGCCCACATTGCTGTATCTGAATTCTGTACCCGCATTTGTTTGTATATCCCTCTTCGATGCAAAATTGTCAACCTCTTCTTCGAGCGACTTAAATTTATTCTTTTGTAAAAGTTTTGCAATCCCTTCTTCAGATTGAATGCCGGTAGAGTTAGTAAGGCATTGACGTATGGTGATAAAGCTTTTATAATATTTGGTAAAGATGGGCAGGTAAGCGCTCACCTTGTCATCCAGCGACAGCTTGCCTTCCTGTACAAAGGTCATTACAAGGGCGGTTGTAAGCCATTGGCTGCTTGCACCAATTGGCACAGGCGTTTTTATATTCAGTTTACCTGTTTCTTTTTTGTATGCAATTTTCCCATTTTTATACAAAATAAAGGCAACGTCTTTTCCAAGCTTTTCTTTTGACTGGTTCAGTTTAGCTGATAATGAAGCAGTGTCTATTTGTGAATATGCAGTTTGAAAACCGAGAGTTATGATTATTACAATGCTTATTTTTAAAAAGCTTTTACGAGGATACAATCCATTCATTCTGATGATTTTTTAAGAAGGTTCAATTTATACAAATAGAAATGAAGCAAAGCTTTCGTAGCAGAAGATTATCCTTTATTTATAAAATAATAATTCTTATTGTAATGCCGGCACTGCAAGCGAAATTGTAAAAGCAAACCTTCATCCGGTACTTGCAATTACCATTAATCATCTTTATATTACGTTAAAAAAAGTTTCCTGTTTATGCGATCGTATCAAATTTTAATGGTAGTAAGTCGCATTATCAAAACGGATACAAAAACATCATTATGAAAAAAAATCTACTTTTTGGCTTTCTCGCATTACTGTCAACAGCTTTACAGGCACAGGTAACACAAATCTTAGCTAACAAAGGCCTTGACGCCAGCAGCAGTATTCCATTTAATAATAACAAAGTAATGCTGACTTCTGACATTGACTCAACGGTTTGGGTTTCGGACGGTACAATTGCAGGAACATTGCAGTTGTCTTCAACCATTACATTTGACGGAAGCGCTTCTGGTTTGCTGAACGGGAAGGTGATATTTGCAGGAAATACACCGGCTACCGGCCAGGAATTATTTATATCAGACGGTACCGCTGGTGGTACATTTCTGCTCAAAGACATTAACCCCGGAACGGATAGTTCTAATGCTGATAATTTTACTTTGCTTAATAGCATTTTGTACTTTACTGCAGAAACTGTTGCCGAGGGCAGAGAATTGTGGAGAACCGATGGAACATCGAATGGTACTGTATTAGTAAAAGATATTGTACCCGGGCCGACAGGAAGTAATACGACTGACAATTATAATTTTTTCTCTAACGGCAGCTATCTTTTGTTTTCTGCACAAACTACAGGTTTAGGGATGGAATTATGGAAGTCTGATGGAACAAATGCGGGAACGGTGCTTTTGAAAGATATTAATCCTGGTGCTGCTTCATCTGATGCAGGTAATTTTACCAGTTACAATAATATAGTGTTGTTTACCGCTACAGATTCAGTTTATGGAAATGAAATTTGGAAAACAGATGGAACTGCCGCAGGCACTTCATTGTTGAAAGACATTAATCCCGGAGTAGGAAGTTCTTCTTCTTCTTTAGGGATATTGAATTTAAGTGTATTCAAGGGACGACTTTATTTCGCTGCCGATGATGGTGCTCATGGAGCAGAGTTATGGAGCACAGACGGAACTACACAAAATACTAATATGGTTAAAGACATACAACCAGATTCTACCGGTTCTATGTCTTACTTTATTCCTGTACCAATAGGTGACAAATTTTTATTTAATGCTACAACCACAGCTTACGGTTCTGAGTTGTGGGAATCTGATGGCACAGAGGCAGGAACAAAATTATTTAAAGATTTCAATCCTGGTCCGAAAGGATCTCATGCTTTTGTTTTATTTCCCCTGGTTCTCAATATTAACACACAAAAAATATCTTATGGTTTATTCCAGGGAAATAAAGTTTTTATTACTGCGTCAGATAGTGTTCACGGAAGTGAATTATGGGTTTCTGACGGAACTCCTGATGGAACATTTATGACCAAAGATATATATCCCGGCAATGGAAGTTCCTTTGCAGAATCTTACATGTACACCTCATCCGCCTTCTACTTCGCCGCTAATGACAGTACTCATGGAAGTGAATTGTGGAAAAGTGACGGAACCTCTGCAGGAACGGTTTTTGTTAAAGATATAAACCCAAACATAGAGGATGGAGTTCCCGCCGGTTCAGACATTTCATTTATTCCTTATATTATAAACAGTAAAGTAATCTTCGAGGCAACTGATGGAGACGGCGAAGCAAACGACCTGTATGTTGTAGACGGCAGCTTCTCTCCCTTACCTTTAAAACTTGGCGACTTTACAGTTACTCCTAAAAATGCCGATGCACTTTTGCAATGGACTACTTTATCAGAGGAAAACACACGCGATTTTACTGTTCAGAGAAGTGATGATGGCTCTTCGTTTACCAATATAGGCACTGTTGCAGCAGCAGGAACATCTTCTGTTACCCAAAACTATTACTTTACGGATGCAGGAATAATGAATTCAGGAAAAGATGTTGTGTATTATAGGTTAGTAGCCACAGATAAAGATGGAAAAACAGCAACCAGTAAAATTATATCGCTAAAGATAAATGCAGGTCAATGGGATGTGAAACTCGTTACAAACTTAGTACGTGCTGATTTGGATGTGATGCTAACCGGAACTGAAGGAATTGTAAAAATGTCAATAAAAGACATCTCTGGCAAAACAGTTAGTAACAGCACTACAGCTTCTAACGGACACATCACTTTGCGATCTTCTCAATTAATGCCGGGAATGTATTTTTTGGTGGCAGAGAAAAATAGTGAAAGAAGGGTAATTAAATTTATAAAGCAATAAATAATACTGTAACTACAATTAAAAAAAGCAGCCTTATTAACGGGCTGCTTTTTTTAATTTATACCATTTATTAATTCAAAAGTCTTTAATCATGCCCTTGCAGTTTTACAAGTTTGTTGTAAAGACCTAACAATAGAAATGGTGCAGGCCACTGGCCAACAAATAATGCTTTATCGTCTTTACCCGCGATTTTGAAACCAAAAGAAAGTGCTATTGATCCTAACGCTGCCCAAAGAAACAGGTCTGAGGGTAATTTTGCTGTTTGTTCTTCTATAGCAGTTGCTACAGGTCCTTCTTTGTGTTGTGGATTTAAGTTAGTTGCCATACAAGTATTTTTAGTTATTAAAAGATGTAGTACATAGTCAATTTTCCTGCCACGGTCTTTTATTAAATATGTAGCAATTTGAAAAGGGTTTTGAGAATGCCTGTTTAACTACTTCACGTTTTCATTGTATTTTAGTTAAGCATTGTAACATTATTTTTTTAAAACAATTAAAATCAATGAGTATTTAATTTTTTTAAAAATATTATGTATGGAGAAGTGTGGAAAAATAATAGCTAAAAATCCAATGTCATTAACTTAAAGCTTTTTTGGGGGACAAACATTTGTTCTTTCTTCTGCTCCGGTTGTGTCACTCCCTT
>CAXUMK010000222.1:0-9704 GCA_964251885.1 uncultured Segetibacter sp.
GGAGTTTTGAATTAGTTGATGCTAAATAAACGCCTCTATACTTTTTACACCTAATGTTTGGGTTCGCACAAACCCTTCAGCATATTTTACCCCGATTTCTTTTCCCAACATACCGGCACGTCCCTTTATTGTATCCATAAACGAAGGGTCAGAGATAAAGGTCTCAGGTATGTCTTCTGTAGCAACACAATTAAACTGAGTTCGATAAGCCAATATTGACTTTATTTTTAACTCTATCTGCCTCGAAATATCTATTACAAAATCCGGCCTTACAAAAACATGTTGCAGGTAGTGAAAGATATGTGCAGGGCGCCAGTTAGATTGCTCGTTACCCTGATGCACGGTTACAATTTTTTGCTGGCCTGAAAGAAATGCTGCTTCTGTCACCAGCTTTGCACTGCGGGCATGGTCAGGGTGCCGGTCATGTAAGGCGTTACACAAAATGATTGCAGGTTGATATTTGCGTATTATGGTTATTACTTTTCTTATATTTTCTTCATTCACTTTAAAAAATGCATCTTCCATAAGTAAATTCTCCCTTGAGTGCACACCCATTATTTTTGCGGCTTTTACCGCTTCTTTCAATCTTGTTTCAGCGCATCCTCGTGTTCCAAGTTCTCCTCGTGTAAGGTCTACAACGACCACCTTTTTTCCTTCTTCCACGGCGGCAATCAAAGTGCCTGCGCAGGCTACTTCTATATCATCCGGATGCGCTCCAAATGCAAGTATGTCAGTTTTCATTTTGTTTTAAAACCATCTAAGCGTATTTGTAAACCCACCAAAAAAACAGGCCTTTCGGTTATAATGGAAGGCTTAAAGGCTCGGTTAATAATAGTTAATTGTTACATCCTTTTAATTTATACGCTTCGTAAAGATTGGTTATTGTACATCCATTTATACCAACAAAAGTATCATTCTGTATTTAATCTACCAAATTAGTAGACTAATATGTAATCAATAAAAAAGCACTTACTGTTTTTAGCTTGTAAGTGCTTTTTTATTTGTGGGAGCATCAACTTGTCCCGCCATCGGGACGGGTTCGAACCGAGGACCCTATGCTTGTAAAGGAATGAATTTCTGATTGGAACGTTCTGGATATAATTCACAGATACTGCAAGCTTAGCCTTGTTTTAAAACCTCTTCCATCAGTCCGGCAAGCGATATAGCGATAATACCTCCACTGCCCATTGAAAACCGGTCACTCCCCGCATAAACGACATATTTTCTGTCTGGTTTGATGTCATCACAAGCAATGTGGAACCCTTTTGATAACGCCAGGGCTGAGCTACGTTTAATTTCAATGGCCCACTTTTCTTTACCGGAGAATTCAAGGATAAAATCAATTTCTGCCCCTCCTGGTGTGCCATAATAGTAAGGCTGCACCCTTGCCGGCGTTACTGATAAAATATTTTCAATAACAAAGCCTTCCCAACTTCCTCCTACAACCGGATGCCCTAATAAATCATTATGGGTTGTGATATTGAGCAAGGCATGTGTAATGCCACTATCCCGCACATAAATTTTGGGAGAGCGGACTAATCGTTTATCGATGTTAATTGTCCAGGGTTTTAAACGTCGAACCAAGAGTAAATCAGTCATCAAATCCAGATACCGGCCAACAGTAGAACCTGAAACTTCCAGGTTACGTGCCAGGTGAGCCGCATTCAAAACCGAACCTTGATTATGTGCCAGCATTGTCCAGAAACGTTCCAACGTTTCTGCAGGAATGAGTGGGCCAAGCTGCGGAATATCTCTTTCCAGATAGGTTTTAATGAAATCAAGCCGCCAGGCAAGGCTGTCTTTATCAGACTTAGCCAAAAGGCTTTCCGGAAAGCCGCCTCTTAGCCAAAGAGTATTTACTTTCTCCTGGCTAGTTTCTGCATATTCCAGCACATCAATTGGATAGAGTTCAATATAAGCAATACGTCCTGCTAATGATTCACCTGATTGCTGCAAAAGATCAATCGAGGCAGAGCCCAAAAACAGGAACTGTCCGCTTTTATTGCCTTTACGGCGTTCTTCATCAATGATGCCTCTTAGGGATGCAAATACTTCCGGAAGGCGCTGAACTTCATCTAAAATGATTAGCTTATCTCTGTTTTCCAAATGGAAAGCGTTTATATCCCTTACTTTTTGTAAATCAAGACGGCTTTCCAGGTCCAGATAAATGGATGGCTTTTCATCAGCAATAGAGAATGCAATGGTCGTCTTACCTACCTGGCGCGGCCCAAGCAGAGCAACCGCGGGGCTTCGCTGAAGCACATCATCTATAGTTCGTTGAATTCTTCGGTGTATCATGTCTGCAAATCTAACATGAAATGAAAGATTTGCAGACATGATTTTGTTTTCTTCTTTCTAAAATTTCATAAGTGTCATCCAATCACTCCAACCATTACCTTCTAATCCCTATAATGAACCTGTAATATTTGAGAGATTATGTTTTGTTAATAAGGTATAAGTCTGAAAGGCGGAAGTTTTAGGAGCCAATAACGTAGTTTAGTTTATAACAGGTAAAAAGACAGAGCAAAAAAAAGCAGCTAAGTTTTATCTTAACTGCTTAATTTATAAGTGGGAGCACATGGGTTCGAACCGCGGACCCTTCCGCCTTTAAGCGGAATGTTCTAATCAACTGAGCTATTGGTTATATCGTTAATGAGCTTCTCAATTCTTTTTCTGCTCTTCCATCCTTTTATTTCCAGTTCTCTTTTCAACGCGTCATTTTTCACGGCAAAATGTTCTGTATGAATAATCTTCCAATCTGCAACTTTACCAGTAAACCCCTTGTGATTTGAATTATGCTTCCTCAAGCTTTCCTGTATTGAGTCACCGGTAAAGCGTAATGCAGATGATTAATAGGATTTTGTATTAGTCTGCATTGGCAATTGCAATTGTGTAAGAGAAAGATTTTTTTGCTGAAATAAAAACGCCTCCTATATTTGCACTCCCAAAAAGAAAGGGAGCATAGCTCAGTTGGTTTAGAGCATCTGCCTTACAAGCAGAGGGTCCGCGGTTCGAACCCGTGTGCTCCCACAAAAATACCTCGTAACGACGAGGTATTTTTCGTTACGCACGTTGTCTAAATTTTATACTCGCCTAGAAAGACAGCTATTACAGGTTCTGCTACTCGGGCTGGTACACAACTCTTACAACAGCATTCTTTTGTTCGGTAGAAGTAATAAAAAGTTCAAAACGCTGATCCCCGGCAGTAAGAACCATCAGGGCGGTATTAGGAGGAATTGTGCCGAGATTTTCGGCAACCATTACAAACTCATGTACAGGTGTGCTTTCATCATTTTTAATGGTAAAGCTGATAGCTTTATCAGTAAGTGTTTTGTTGGCAACAATCAGTTCATTGTTATGATAAACAGAAATGCGGTCACCGTCGATTTCGCCATTGTCGTATAAATCTATTTTAAATTCTTTTGCATGAGTGGTAATCGTTTTTACCAGTTCGTTGTCCCTGTTCTTTAGTATTTCAGGTTTAGGTAAAGTTTTTACAGACGGTGGTTTGGGCGTTGTAATGCGCTCCTCTTTTTTGGGAACAACGACCGTTTCGGGGATAGGAGGGGGAGTTTTAGTTTCTGATTTTTCTATCAGGTTTCCCTCCGCTCCGGGTTTTATGCCTGGTTTTTTTGATGATGTATTTTTAGCTAAAGGCTTTGTAGTGGAAACAGGTTTTTTAGCCAAAGGCTTTTCTTTTTTCTTCAGTTCATTCTCCCTTTTAACTAAAAAATCTTCTTTGTAAAAATCACTCGTAGTGGTTTTCTCTAAATAAATCTTTCCGCTTCCGCAATCGCTTTTGTCCCTTGCATTGCGGCTGGAATAAGTGCCGGTAAGCGTTTCGAGATCACCCATTTTATCGTACTCCAGATAGCAGGTCATCAGGCATGGATCGCTTTTATCACTGATCTTAAGATCGACCAGCTTCAGTTCGTTTAAGAGAATGTTATTTGTTTTTTTGGTGTAGATGCCTTTTGCCTCGGCTTTGCCATAAAAAACAGTGGTTTTATAAGAGTAAGTAACGCTGGTAAGCGCATCGTTCGGCATCTGAGCTATCTGTACTTCAAATTTGTACCGGTCTTCGTACAGACCAAATGAATTCTGTACAAAATATCCTTTCCAGATGCCGGTTATATTTTGAGCATTGGCAAGAATAGTTATAAATAACAAAAAGTAAAGAAGGGTAAACTTATACTTCATTAAACAAATGTAGTTGTGCAAGGTGCAATTTGTCTATAAAAAAGCGTTAAGGTTAATACATAAAAAGATGAATTTAATAAATAAGCAAGAATCGCCGGTTTAAGGGAATAGCTATTTAATTGTAAAGGGAAAATTAGTAACGCTCTGCCTTGTACAATGAAGAATGAAAAGTAAAAGAGTGCGACGCAACGATGTTTCATAGTAGTAATTCAGACCGGTTCAAAAAAAGTATACTCACTTTTTTATCCCTTATCAGTATTAATTAGCAGCGTAACCTTCTTGTTTACCTCAACAT
Organism: uncultured Segetibacter sp.; assembly: GCA_964251885.1. GTDB lineage: Bacteria > Bacteroidota > Bacteroidia > Chitinophagales > Chitinophagaceae > Segetibacter. The sequence goes on from CAXUMK010000222.1 coordinate 4,496, forward strand.
GCATAAGGCTTATTTATACTCCCCAAAAACCTTTCGCAGCACATCTGATATCTCACCAAGAGTACAATAACTTTCTACGGCGTGTATTACAAAAGGCATCAGATTACGACCGTCTGTAGCGGCTGCAGATATGTCTGCAAGGCATTGCTCGGCTATTAGTGCTGACCGCCCGGCTTTCAATTTGTTTATTTTTTCTGTCTGAATATTCCTAATGCTGTCGTCAATTCTAAAGCCGGTTGCATTATTTGTTTCGTTTGCTTGAAACCGGTTTACGCCCACAATAATTTTTTCTCCTGTCTCTATATTTCGCTGATATTCGTAAGCGCTGCGGGCTATTTCTTCCTGCATAAATCCCTGTTCTATGGCATGTACGCTCCCGCCCATTGCGTCGATCTTTTCGATCAGTTGCCACGCTTTTTGCTCTACTTCATGGGTTAAATTTTCAACAAAGTAAGAGCCTGCAAGCGGATCAACCGTATCCGCTATCCCGCTTTCAAAACCAACTATCTGCTGCGTTCTCAAAGCTATACGTGCAGCTTCTTCGGTTGGCAGACTTAATGCTTCATCGTATCCATTTGTATGAAGGCTTTGTGTGCCGCCCAATACCGCGGCCAGTGTTTGAATGGTTACCCGGCTGATATTATTCAATGGCTGCTGTGCGGTAAGCGTGCTGCCTCCTGTTTGTGCATGAAAACGCAACATCATTGCTTTAGGGTCTGTGGCGCCAAGTTGTTTCATCATCGTTGCCCACATTCTACGCGCTGCCCTGAATTTGGCAACTTCTTCAAAAAGGTTGTTGTGTGCATTGAAGAAAAAAGAAAGGCGTTTGCCAAAAACATTTATATCAAGCCCCTTTTCCAAGGCGGCTTTTATATACGCTTTACCGTTGCTTAGGGTAAAGGCGATTTCCTGAACGGCCGTGCTTCCTGCTTCGCGGATGTGATAGCCTGAAATTGAAATGGTATTCCATTTTGGCAGTTCTTTGCTGCACCATTCAAAAACATCGGTTATAATGCGCATGCTGGGCTTGGGAGGATAGATGTATGTTCCTCTTGCTGCGTATTCTTTTAAAATATCGTTTTGTATCGTTCCCGTAATTTTAGACAGATCAGCTTTCTGCTGTTTTGCAAGGGCAACATACAGGCTTAGCAATATAAATCCTGTAGCATTAATCGTCATCGAAGTACTTACGTCTTCGAGTTTAATATCCTGAAACAGGATTTGCATATCTTCGATGCTATCGATCGCCACGCCCACTTTTCCAACTTCACCTTCTGATAATGCGTGGTCGCTGTCGTAGCCGATCTGGGTGGGTAGATCAAAGGCGACACTTAAACCATTTACGCCTTGCGACAATAAATAATGATACCGTTTGTTGCTTTCCTCTGCGGTTGAGAAACCTGCATACTGCCGCATCGTCCATAACTTACCGCGGTACATGTCGGGCTGCACGCCTCGTGTGTAGGGAAACTTACCGGGTAGTTCGGTTGACAGTTGTTCACTAACAGTCGACGGAAGGTCGGATGCAGTGTAAACTGTTTTTATTTCAATTCCGGAATCGCTGGATTTGGCAGAAGGATTCATCTTAATTCATTCACTATTAGTACTTCAATTAAAAAAAGTCAGTAGCAGGCAAAGCTATGTGGCTAATCAGGCTAAAAAAAATTTGCTTTGGCGGAAATGAACAATTAAAAATATATGAAGATGAACTGCCAATCCGGCAAACGAATGAAAAAAGAAAACCTCATTTTTACAACAGAAGATGAAGTAATTGAACATGGTTACCGACCTTGCGGCCATTGTTGAAAAAAGCACAGAACGGATGAAAAGACATTGATTTTATGTCTGCGATGCATAAAATGTACAATGGTTTTTTTTGATCCGGGCTGTGTTACTACTATGAGACATCGTTGCGTCGCACTCTTTTACGCTTTGTTCAGTATTCAGCAATGCACAAAATTACGCTGCTTGATGTATGGTATTACCTATGGACCGCAAAACTGACCACTGACTATTGACTATTGACTATTGACTACTAACTACTGACAACTCACCACTCACAATAACCATGGACTTATTCAGCACAGAAGCAATCACCAACCTACTGCCTTGCGACGGAGTCGTAAATTATTATGGAAAGATTTTGAAGCATCAGCAAGCTCAGGACTATCTGGACAGGTTGCTTACTTCAATCGAATGGAAAAATGATGAAGTCATTATTTTCGGCAAGCACATTATTACCAAAAGAATGACGGCATGGTATGGCGACAGCGATTACCCATACACCTATTCAAACATAACCAGGCAGGCATTGGCCTGGACAAAAGAGTTATTGGAATTAAAATCAATCGCAGAAGAAATAACCGGGGCAACCTATAATTCGTGCCTTCTTAATTTGTATCATACAGGCGATGAAGGAATGGCCTGGCACAGCGACGATGAAAAGACCTTGGAAAAAAACAATGCAATTGCTTCGCTTAGTTTTGGAGCAAAAAGAAAGTTTTCTTTCAAACACAAACAAACCAAACAAACCCTTTCAGTAGTATTGGAAAGCGGAAGCCTGCTTGTAATGAAAGGCGCTACCCAGGCAAAATGGCTGCATTGCTTACCACCAACAAAGAAAGTAACACAGCCACGTGTAAATCTCACTTTTAGAACAATGGTGATATAAATAACTGAAGCGGAAAGTTGTTTTGAATTGAAGCCGTTGCAAGTGTATCACCTGCAACCATTACTTTTCGACAATCGCTCATAACGAAGTTTTCGGTTCTGAGTTATTTGTATTGACATTACTAAGTGCTAAGCCTTATTTTAATACTCAACATTCCTACGTTTCTGTTGCAGGCGATAACACTTGGCAACGGCACCGCTAAAAGGAATACCGGCAACGGTAGAGAGGCGGAAGGTGATCCATATAGGGCTTAATTGGAATTTGGAATATAGTAACAATTTGGTTACCTTTACTAACGTTCATTGAAAATTAAATGAAACTAAAATCGTAGAAATGAAAAAATTGAACAATAATCAAAAAGTCCGCGAGGGTTTAAAATTAACGCTTCATGAAGGCAACAGAAATTGTCAAAATTCTAAAAGAAAATGGCTGGTATTTTAAAGAGCAAAAGGGAAGCCATCAACAATTTATTCATCCGGTGAAACCAGGAAAAGTAACCGTACCATTTCATGGTACGAAAGACATACCTCGGGAACACTGAGTAGTATTTTTAAACAGGCAGGCATTAAGAAGCCAAAGTTCTAAAGCATCTGTCAATATATTAGTTATGCAATTGATAGTATTAATTATCGAAAGTGCCAAAGAAGGCGAGTTCTGGGGACGTGTGTTATACGATGATAACTTGATAACTGAAAGTGCGTCATCTTTACCGGAACTGGAACGTAAGATGAAAACGCTTTTAAAAGACTGGCATGAACTTGATCCGAAGCAGATTGAATTTGACCTGCAATATGATATTGCAGGGCTGTTTGATGAAAAGAAATTTTTAAACGCTGCTGTAATAGCAGAAAGAGCAGGCATTAATAAATCATTGATGAGGCAATATGCTTCGGGCATTAAGTTCCCGTCGTTTGAAAGAGCCAAACAAATTGAAAGGGTTATTCATGAACTTGGAAAAGAAATGATAGGTATAAAGATTTCTGTCAAAGGGAAAACTGCTTCGGTAGTATAACAAAATCAAAATATGAAACCTATGAAGCCGTTGCAGGTGTTATCACCTGCAATTATTGCTTTATGACAATTGCTTTATAAAAGAAGCTTTGTGTTTTGCGATTATTTGAAGCCGTTGCAGTCCAGTTGTTCTTATGATCTATTTTTCAGCTAAGGTAAGTGCTTCAGCATTTGTTACTTCTTTGTCTTGAAACAAGTCGAGTAGGCAAGGGCATTTCAGCCCAAGCCTCTCACAGAACCGTGCTTGAGACTCTCACCTCACACGGCTCTTCTCATCGAGTATAAGAAGAATCTTACACATAATTGAACTAAACTTGATCATCCCCAGATTGCTCTGTGTTGTCGTTCTTAGTGCAAACCAATGACCTGAACCCTTCGCTCCATTTCCATTACAGAAACTTCATCACTACTACGATTCAGTCCGACACTCCTTAGCGCATCTCCCATCGGTGATGAGATTAAGCTACGATCTAACCGACATCGGCTTTTGCCAAATTGGTGTCCATAACGGAACTCTCGCAGCGGCATTTATAAGCGCATCGCCAAGAAGTCTCTCCTGTTCCGAATAAAAGCCTGTGTAGTGCTCCTGCCGTCTTTATGCCGGTTGACCTGTAACCAGTAAGCAGCTAACCGTTACAGTTTGTCCTGTCAGACTTTCTTACCCGACAGTTTTGTCAACGTCTTATGTTTTTCGACACATTAAGTAAACGGTTCAATTGCGTTCAGCTTCACTACACTCACCTGATGCCTTACGACACCTTTTAGCCCAAACGTTCAGCACCATATCTTTTGAGTACAGCACCTTTGGGTGGTTTGCACACCTCATCTGCATAACGTGTGCGGCAGGCCGACTGCCATCTTCTATTCAGCATTGCATCGATGCTTTCACATCTTGCATTCAGGACACACAGAAAGTAACCAAAGAAAATTCAAGAAAGGAACGAAACAGCCCGTTCCTTTCATTGTTCGTTGATTAAGCTTTAGTACTACTGTGGCTTCAGCTTTTGGTTTCATGCATATTTTTCAAATCCCCTTTGGGTGATTTAGGGAGACTTCTACTTTTCCATGCTTCCTTATTTAGTGTCTGTCCGAAAACCTTCTAATCCAATACTGGCTTTGTTTTCAGAGAGTTTACGGGTTATGAATACTTACCCACAGTATGTGAATAGCCTTGGAGATGGGATAATAATTACGGCATTATTGGCTGTAAAACAGTGAAATATGCGTCAACGTTTTGAGCAGCAAACTACCCTCGGTATTACTCCTATCAGTGAAGTGAAATTTCCACTGGGCAGCAGGGATGAACTTCCCCCTGTGTTAATGGCTTTGCAGCACATTTTCATGACACCTGAGTTAAACGAAAAGGTGTTTGGTTTACTTGAGAAAAAGGTGGTAAACAATAAGAAAAAGACAGGTCGTAAGGGGATGGACTTATGGCATATACTGGTGATGGCTGTAGTAAGGCATACCCTCGATACTAACTGGGACAGGCTGGAGCATATAGCTAATTATGATTTATTGTTCCGT
>CAXUMK010000223.1:0-9656 GCA_964251885.1 uncultured Segetibacter sp.
CCGGTAGTTCCTAATGCACCGGCATCTCCTGCTAATGCAACTCCCCGTGCTGCTCCGTGGGCGGCTTCGAGAGAGCCTTTCCATAACTCATCGTTTCGTTTACGTTGCAATAATTCAATAATTCCATTCAATGCCTCACTTGCATTTCCTGAAGTAACCACGTCGGCGTTCTTTCTTACAGAACGGATCGTGAGTTGTTTTAATCCCGCATTGAAAGAATGGACTGCGGCGCTTTTTATATTAGAAGCGATTCCTAAGGCTGCGCCAACAAAGGGAAGTGCAGCAGCCACTTCGAAGGCAACGTCTTTGGCAGCATCACCTGCTACGGCTGATAATATCTCACTGACATCTACAAGATTTGCCAACTCTGATAAAACTGCATCTTTTGCCTGGTCAGTTCCGATGCCTATTCCTTCCTGGAGCAACGTTAAAGCGCTGCCTGTTGAAGTTTTTGATAATGAGGTGAGCAAACCGGTCAGTTTTTCAACTAAACCTGGCGGCACACGTTGAGTGCCTATTGTTACTCCTCCGCGGCCTGTCTGCGGTATGGCAGATTTCCAGCCTGATAATTGAGTCTGAGGTTGCGGTGGCTGAGGAGGCAGCAATGGATTACTACGATTAGTGCCAATGATAGGCTTAGGGATCACTGCTGATGCAGTAGGTTGAGCAGTTTTCCAGGGTGTTTGTGTTGGCGGTGTCGAATCTACTTGTGACTCATCTTGAGCTTTTACTGCTTTGATCTGGTCAACGATTAATTTTTTGTAGGTTGAAAAAGTGGTCTTCATCACATCTTTCTTACCTGGCTTCCACTCAAAAACACAACCAGCCAATACCATTGGAAGTTCTTTTGCAGATTTCTCAAACATTTGTTGCAGAGTGAGCATGTGCTCCGGGGGAATGTTGTGATTAGGCATTTTGAAGAATTTATATCGATATTACTCAAAGTTTTTAAAGAAACTAAATTGAACCGTAAATTTCTCAATGGCTCAATAACTCGATGACTCAATGACTTAATAACCCAATGACTTGTTGACTTATTGACTAAATGACCCAATGACTAATTCTTAACTCAACTTCAGCTTACTCAACCTGTCCATCTCCTTATTTAAAATAGCGGCGAGAGACTTTGCTTTTGCATCTTTGTTTCTATAAATTAAACGGTGGTCTAACACTGCGGAAGTGATCTTTTGCAGGTCGTCTTCGGTTACAAAAGTTCTTCCGTTTACGAGGGCAAAAGCTTTCAGGCATTTTAAAAACGTAATGCCGCTGCGGGTTGAAGCGCCTAACACAATATCAGCATGACGACGGGTGTCCCAGATAATATTTCGTACAGCTTTTACGATTTCTTCATGTATATAAACCTTTTCTGCTTCATCCTGCAAAAACAATATTTCATCCATGCTTAGCACCTGGTGAATGTTGCTGAGGTTATTGGCAATGCCAAGGTAGTTGTTGTATATCTCCAGTTCGGTTTCTTCATCTACATAACCAAAAATGATCTTGATAAAAAACCTGTCAAGCTGTGCGGCGGGAAGCGGATACGTTCCTTCCATTTCAACAGGGTTTTGGGTAGCGATGGTAAAGAACATTTTTTCTAACGGATAAGTCGTTTCGCCCATTGTTATCTGGTGCTCTGCCATACACTCCAGCAAAGCGGACTGCACTTTTGGAGAAGCACGATTGATTTCATCAGCCAGCAAAACATTGCAAAACAACGGGCCTTTTTTAAAGATGAATTCCTTTTTTACATCATCAAAAATGTGGGAGCCAATTAGATCCATTGGCAGTAAATCAGGTGTAAACTGAATACGTTTAAAGTTAACCCCGCCTTCATTGCTTCTGCCGGAGATACTTTGCGCCAAAGTCTTTGCCATCACAGTTTTACCGGTGCCGGGGTTATCTTCCATTAAAATATGTCCCTTTGCCAGCAGAGCGGTTAGTATAAATTGAATTTGTGTGCGCTTGCCGCGAATAACCGTTTCTATGTTCTCTACCAGTTTCTGAATATTTTCGAGTGCTTCTTCTATCTGAATACTTTGTTCTGTTGCGGTTTGCTCCATCGCTTAACTGATTTTTGATTTTGTAAAATAATGCAGGGTATTGTAAATGTTTAGAAAACTGCTCAATCTCTGCTTTAAAGGAATAGTATTTTTTACCTGTTGTATAAAAGGAGTATAAAAATTTTGCACCAATCCTTCTTCTCCCGGTATTAAAGGTGTACTGCTGTATTTTATTTTCTGATAGACATTGGTAAACGAACTAAAGCCGGAGCCGAACCTTCTGTCTGCAGCTTCTGCAAATTGTTGCGGGCTTTGGTTTTCTCTTGCTATTCCCAACTGGTTTAAATAATACATGCTTGCATTGTAAATGTTGTAAGCCTTTGTTCGTGCATTGACGGTATTGCTTTTCGCTTTGCTGTTTAAGTATTGCCATATCAGCCAGGGCAAAGAGAATAGCAGCACGACGAAAAATCCAATAACGATTAAACCAATCCACATCGCTTTTACCCAGTCAAAAGGTTTTGATACTGCCTCTTGTTGCTTTTGGCGTTCCTTTTTCTGCTGCTCTGTCTCCATGATCTTTATTTCATCTACAGGAGCAGGTTTTGGCAGTTTTACTATCAGCGAAGCAAGATTATCAGTCTCATTAGCCATAATGTTTTTAAAGGCTTCGGCATAAGAAACGGCGACGATGTTGCTACCTACTTTTACATCACTTAATTTACCTGCACCTGTATCGCGGGTTACTGATGCTATTGACACATCCATCAATAAATCTTTTGTTTCAGGTGCCGGAACGTTCTCGTCATGAAACAACATCTTTTTCACTTTCATCACAATCCGTTTTGTCACTGTATCTACGCTCACTGCCTGCCCGTCTGCAACCAGCAGCGCCTGTTGTGTATTCATTGGCGGCGTTCCATCTGGCTGAGGAGATTGCTGTGTATTCTGGTCGGGAACAGTGGTATCAAAATCCATCCATCCATAACCAGGAAAATACAACTGAACCCATGCATGTGCCTGGTCAGCATAAAACCAATACCAGCCGGGATTTTTACTGCTTCTGTCAACCGTTAAAAAACCTGCCGCAATACGGCTGGGAATACCCAAAGAACGAAGCATGAAAAGTGTGGCTCCGGCAAAATAAGCGCAGTAACCTTTCCTGTTTTCAAACAGGAAATAATTTAGTTTACTCGCACTTGGTAACCCGGGAATTCCGGGGTTGTCACTGTACCTGAACAAAGGCTGCCCAAACTGATCTTTGCTGGTGAAATAATCCCTGATAGCAATCATTTTATCAACCGGCGTTTTTGCATCTTTGGTTATTTGTTTTGCCAGTTCGGTTATGCGGTTGTACTCTTCATTTTGGGGCATGTACGTGTAGTAATCCAGGAACTTTTTGTCGAGACCATTGTAAGAAGTAGCATTGCGCAAAATGCTGAAACGCTGCTGCTGAAATGCATCCAGTTGTTTGTTGCCGGCAGGATTGTAAATGAAATAAGCGCTGTTTAAATCGCTCACCCACATCTTTGCACGGTAGGCGCTTTTGAATTGCGTTTTATACTCATTCTCAACCGGCAACGGCTGGCAAAAGAATGCAGTGGACGGAGCAATGTATTCATTAGGCGACAGAAGTATTTTATAAATATCAGCAGACACCACCTTGCGGTTTAACGTTGCCATCGTATTTCTGATAACGGCAGTATCGACCTTGGTAAAATACAAAGGTATTTTTGACGGGTCAGGCTGAAACAAATCATTTTTAGGGAAGTACTTGTCTTCTTCAAATGTCTGGGTTGCCGTATCGAATTTGGTATAATAAGTTGAAGTGAAATACAAAGGATTAGGGGTTCTCCCATCGGGGAAATAATTGTCGAGCTTAGCCACAAAAACAAGCCGCTTGTCTTTGCTGAGAGAGCTGCTCATTTTCATCTGGTCTTTGTTGCTGAGGCTGCCGTCTTTGTTCTGCTTGGTCATGCTCTCTTTGCCACCCTTGTTTTTATTGCCTCCCTGGCCTCCGCCCCAATCCTGCTCAATGCTGTTAAACTGTTTTTGAAAGATCAGCAGCATGCTAAACAATACGATGACAGCGAGGCCGATAAAACCAGCAAGGCGTTTGGTAATAAACCATCCAAAGCCAAGCTCATCCTCATTCATGTTCCTAATTAATTCAGCAGTATAAATGACGTAAAAGGTATAAATCAGGACGGGGGCAAAGGCAGAGATCAAAGCGCCTGCAGTTATATCCGACGTTTTGCTAACGACAATTATTTGCATCACCAGCAAAAAGACAGACCAGAAAATGGTAAAATACCTCGACCTCGAAAAGCCATAGCCGGTTAGCCATCCGGCACCAAAGAGCAGCGAGAAGATGAGAAACTTGACGGAGATGAAGAAGGCATCAAACTCGCCGACGCTAATTTTACCTATGATTTTAGAGGCAATGAAGTAAGCCCCGAACAATAACAGAGCAGTAGTTATGAACCGGAAACGATAGCCGTAAAAAATAATGGCAACCACAATTCCGGTAGTAAAATACAATCCCTGTTCGAGCCAGTTATTTTGTAGTAAAGAATAAAATCTATTGACATTAAATAATAAGTACAGCGCAAGCGCCACCGTAGGCAGCGCCAATAAAAACAATTGAGCCGTTACTTTTTTCCAGCTATGTATTCTTCCGATTTGCATTTTTTTCTTTTTTCTGCCACGAAGGCTCGAAGACACTAAGTTGAGGCATTTCTTCGTGTTTTTGTGCCTTCGTGGAGGCACTAATTTCTTTTCTTTTTGTACCAGCTTTTGATACTCCGTTTAGACATCGTTGCGTCGCACTCTTGTACTTTTAGCTCTTTCTGCGTCTTTTCTTTACCACTAAAGCTCAAAGACACAAACGTTCACTAAGCCTTAGTGCAACTTGTACCATGGGTCTTCGTGGTTCGAAATTAGCTGCATTACATTCTACAAGTACAAGGGAGTGACACAACTATGCTGAAGATAGTACCTCTGCTCGTCCCAAAAATACTTCATGGTATCGCACATCTTATTTGTCCTCGTTGCGTAGTCACGCCTATAAATAATCTTTGTTTGGCACTTGTGTCGAACCCAATACATACATCGCTACCCTTCTCTACACACCTTACACTTCCCACTATTGTAAATATGCGTCAACATAACATAGCAAACCTGTTATCGGTTGTTACAATATATATAAAAGTATATGAGTTTATAACTATGAAATACAGCGCGGCTGGTTTTAAAAGAAAATAGTGACGAAATGAAAGTGGCTATGAAGATCATTGTTAATTAAAGCGGCACTGGAAAGTTTTCTTTAAACCATTTAATATCGTGGATAGCCACCGGGCTGCCCGTAAAAGATAGCAAAGACTTTTCTTGTGTCACAATTACTTCACTTTCTGTTTGAAGTGCCAAATCAAAAAGAAAATTATCTTTTGGGTCAGGACTATCAACAAACCCTGGTTGTGTTATTGTGTAAAGAGTTGCTGCTTTAATTGCTTTTAAAATAATTACAGGGTCAACATCTTTAATCATAAGACAATCGGCAATATTATTTTCAAGTTCAACCAGCAACTCGTTGTCTATAAAAACAAATAAATCAAATAAATTAATTGCATTTACCAACCGTAAATTTTATTATGAGTTGCATAGGTAATATAAACGGAAGTGTCAATTACGAATTTTTTGTTCATAACGAAGTTTACGATTGTTGCTTACTATTTCAGCTATTTCATCTTCTGACAAAGATTTAAATTTACTTTCCAGCATTTCGTCTGCTTTTTTAGCAAGAGACACAGCTTTCTCTAATTTTATTTTGCGCAACAATTCTACTTTTTCCGTTTCATCCATTGCATCTACTTCATCCACAATCTGACGCAAAAGAGAAGGTGTTTTTTCTAAGTTCAGGGATAAAAGCTGTTCCATACTGTTTATTTTATAACATTAGTTCTTTACAAATTTAAAATAATGCATAAAGAAATATTTGCTGCTTTATATTCTAAATGTACAAGTGAGTGACACAAGAATGCTGAATAATGTTTTTCTGCCCGTTACAAAAAAAACGAAACCCTTTAATAACTCAATAACTGAATGGCTCAATTACTCAATGACTTATTGACTAAATGACTACTTTTTCCTCCTGGTACTTTTTCACGATTTCCTGCAGCCGTTTTTCATTGTCCTTGATCCTTTGACGCAGGGGCGAAATTGCCCAGCCTCTTTTATACACGTCAATATCGTCTTTGGCGCTTTTTACAAATAACCATTGCACCCAGTCAATCATGTTTTGATTCTTAAAACTATCGGTCAGCTTTATAAAAATGAATGTAATATCCTTGCCATGACTTTCAATTAAGTCCTTCACCTCATCAGCATCGCTCAAAGATGAAATGATGATAACTGAAGCATCGCTCGTTTTTACATACGACTTCAGGTCTTTTATTCTGTGCCAGCGGCTGGTGCTGATACTGTATTTTACCAATTGCTGTTCATCGGCCGTGTTACTCTTCGCGACTTCCTGGTCGGGAATGTAGCGCACCTCAAAGCCCTGCTTAACCAGGTTTTCGTAAATCGACCAGGTTATTACTTTAAAGTAATTTAAAAAAGGAACTTCAACGGCCGGATTGCCTTGAATATTAAAATGACTAAAAAACGAAGTGTAGAGGTAAACATGTGAAGCGTAAGGGTCCTGAATTTCAGGAATTCTTACCACCAACTCTTTATTTTTTGCATAAATCTTCCAGACAATTCTTCTTACGTCGTCGTTGTTTTCAAAGTTTTTATAGTTCAGGTATTCGCCTTCCACTTTACGCAACTGTTCTATGCGGGTGTTTGTTTCTTCTGTTTTGCGTGGCAACACCCTTAAATCCTTTACACTTTTCGACGTGGGCTGTGTAAAAAAGTGACTGCTGGCAGGCAAAGTAACCGCGATAGAAAAAAACTGGAAAACATCTTCAAAATACAGCAGCCCTTTCTCGACGTGGTACTCCTTTATTTCGGGCAAAGACCAATGATAAGTCCCTTCAATTGAAGTACTGAAAAATTTTCTGTTGCTGTTTTCAAGCAAAGAGAATTTGTCTGAAAAGTGTTTTTTGTCGTACTGCAAACGAAGTTTTATAAATCCAAAAAGTGGCTTTAAAACAGGATTGATTACCAGCCTTACTGTTTGTTTCTGATGCAATTCGCTTTCCTTCAAATTGGTTGACACCCGGAACTGAACGCCTTTTTTTCTTTTTTGATAAATGAAATACAGGTAAGAAATCAAAACAGATAAAAAAGCAACAGAGATAATCGCAGCACAAAAGCCCAAAGCAACTTTTAGCAACAGGGCAAAAATATCTGAGTAGGAAGAGTCTGCATTTATTTCGCGATGACCAAGCATGTTGTATGCAACAAAAGCAGCAATGGCAAAGACTGCAAAGTAAACCGTGAAAGGAATATAAAAGGAAGCTTGTTTGATTTTATCTCTTGCCTGTAAGAAGTTAATGCTCATTTCGGCGGGTAAGATAAAGAAAGAATGAATGACAGAAAAAAGAGATAACACCGGCAACGTTTTTTTTAACCGGCTTTTCACTTTCTTTGCGGCTTAACTATGGCCTTTAACATCAACTACGATCATTGTTTTTGCTGTGGCAGCGCTGCGGTCAGCAAAGTTTTTACATGTACAGATTTCACTGTCTCGCACGAGCAGTTTGAGGTATGGAAGTGCAGTAACTGCACATTAAGGTTTACACAAAATGTTCCTTCCGAAGAAAACATCGCCGCATACTACCGGTCGGCTGACTATGTATCACACAGCGATACTAAAGAAGGATTGGTTAACCGGCTGTACCATTTTGTTAGAAGTTTTACATTGCATACAAAGCGTAACCTGGTTAAAAAAGTGACTATGCTACAACAGGGCGTATTGCTTGATGTTGGGGCGGGAACAGGTGCTTTTTTAAACAGAATGAAACAGGCAGGATGGAACGTTACAGGACTGGAACCTGATGAGATAGCAAGGGGAAAAGCATTAAGCAACTATGATTTGAGACTGGAAGAATTGAAGAAGATTGAAAATCTTGTGGGTGAAACTTTTGATGCAATTACTCTCTGGCATGTGCTGGAGCATGTGCATGACCTGCACGGTTATCTGGAAAAGTTTGCAGAAATATTAAAACCAACCGGAAGACTTATTGTAGCTGTACCAAACTATACCAGTTACGATGCGAATGTTTATGAAGCATATTGGGCTGCTTATGATGTTCCAAGACACCTGTATCACTTTTCGCCAAAAAGTATGGAGGTACTTTTAGAGCAAAAAGGTTTTGTGCTCGAGGCGGTCAAGCCGATGTGGTTTGACAGTTTTTATGTAAGCATGCTAAGCGAAAAGTACAGGCCGCAAGGAAATACATTGAGCGCCTTTTGGACAGGATTGATTTCAAACATACAAGCTGCTTTTGATACAAAAAAGTGCAGTTCGATTATTTATGTGGTGAAAAAGAAAGACTAAAAAAAGACTCCTCTTTACAGATGTGATCGTAATGTTCAATCTTTTAAATACGTTTTACCGCCTTTATGCGTTGGTCTTTACCAAAATACTGGTTGCTGCAGAAATTAGAATGATACGTGTATGGTCATCTGCTGTACGGCTGATGTAAATGTTTTTATCAAACACATCTACAAAGCCTAACAGTCGACCGTTGAGAACAAATTCATATCCAACAGGTATATTGAAAGGGGTTTTGGCTACGTTAGCCTGCTGACGCAGGTCATTATAATTTATCAGCTTTATATCAATTTGTACAGTGTCGTTGGTTAACAGGCCATTTGTATTGCGCACATTGCCTAATACATCATGGAAGCCGTTTTTAATATTTTCGGAACCGGAAAACGATATTTTCCAGGGTGTAGTGATTTTATTGGTAAAGATGAGGCCATCGAATGAGTAATCTTCTGATAAACCAATATTGAAGTCAGCCTGTTTCACACTGAGAGAGGTTTCGCTGGTGCGTGCAATGCAGTAAGTGTTGGCATAAATATCGTTGAACGAAAATTCGAAGTTGAATTTAGTCTTGCTTTTGTTTATCTCTTTCGCAAAATGATTAGAGATATAGTTAAGCCGCCTGTCAAGATCAAAGTAAAGGGGAAACAGCCTTTTTTCGGTGCCGCTACTGGCAGTAAAACCACTGTACATACGGCCTTCACCAAAGCCTTCCACTTTTATTTTATGTCCAAATACAGACACACTGGTTCCTTTTACGTGCAGCTTATCTACGTTTGATGCAAGTGAACCGGGAACAGGCACTTTGTAAGTTTTGCACGACACCAGAATGAGAAGACTGAGGTAAAGAATATTTTTCATTGTTTTTAAAAAAGTTAATGATCAGATGATATTACTTGCCGTTCTACTAAGGCCTTGCATACATCAGTAAACAGTTTTGTTTGTCAGAATGCAAGAATATCAAACTTAGGCTGGTAACACTATTACTGTTACATAAAAGGCTTATTGATTTTTTAAATGGTAAAAACAGCCGCCGACTGAGTTAAACGAAAAGGTGTTTGGTTTACTCGAGAAAAAGGTGGTAAACACCAGGAAGAAGACAGGTCGCAAGGGGATGGACTTATGGCATATACTGGTGATGGCTGTAGTAAGGCATACCCTCG
>CAXUMK010000224.1:0-7418 GCA_964251885.1 uncultured Segetibacter sp.
AATCGGAACTTGTACCGCATCTTTTCATAGCTGCTTATACACCTGCATTATCTGTACAAGATTCTTAAGTTAATGGTATTGCCCTGAAAATATGGTTCAACTATATTTATTGTGAACTAAATTAATGAAATTGCTAAAAATAACCTCATTAATAAAAAAGTTTTGAAAAGAATTGGACTCATATCAGATACACATGATTACCTCGACGAAGCGGTTTTTAAACATTTTGAGAAATGTGACGAAATATGGCACGCCGGCGATTTCGGCTCTTTGCATATAGCGGAAGAACTAAAAAAACACAAGCCTCTAAAAGGTGTGTATGGAAATATAGATGGGCAGGATATTAGAAATGAGTTTCCTGAAGTGTTGAAATTTACCTGCGAAGAAGTGAAAGCGCTGATGATACACATTGGCGGTTATCCCGGAAAATATACGCCCCTTGCAAAAAAGGAAATGCTTGCTTATCATCCTAAAATTTTTATCTCAGGCCATTCTCATATTCTTAAAATCATGTACGACGAAAAGTTTCAGTGCCTGCATATCAATCCCGGCGCAGCAGGAAAACAAGGATGGCACAAAGTAAGAACCCTGGTGCGGTTTGTAATAAATGGCGCAAACATCAGAGACTGTGAAGTGATCGAACTGGGGAAGAGAAGTTGAGGCATTGAGGCATTAAGTCATTGAGACATTAAGTCACTCAGTCATTGAGGCATTAGGCATTAGGCATTGAGGCATTAAACCGTTTTCAATTCCGCAAAAAATAAATCTTGCGCAGCGATATGGAAATTTTATAAACCGGCATCAGTAGAATCATATACTGCTCGGCGGATAAGATTTCTGTAAACGGGACAAGTAGTGCATTGCTGAATAATGAATATAAGTACAAGTGTGCGACGCAAGGATGTGAAATAGTAGTAACGCAGCCTGGCTCCAAAAAAATTACTACACATTCTTACGCAGCGGGAAGTATACTAAGATGTCGGATTTGTGATTTTGTGGCATTGAGACATTGAGCAATTGAGCCATTAAGCAATTAAACATTTTAGCCATTGAGCAATTTTTAATTACCTCTTATCATTTTTTAACACCTTATGTAATTACTTTTTCTAAATTTTACCTGCAACCACAACCACCTCACGCTACAACTAACTGCATGAAAAAAAACCTTACTCTTTTGGCAATCCTGGTGTTTTTTACTTCGGTTGTCTTTTCACAAAGTAGTTTTATCAAAGGAACCATAACCGATACGCTCAACAGGCAAAACCTGGCTAATACTGTTATCTCGCTTATAGGAGCAAAAGACTCGGTTCTTGTAAAATTTACCAGGAGCGATAAAGCGGGAAACTTTGAATTGAAGAATGTACCTGCGGGCAATTTTTTCTTATTAATCTCCTACCCTGCTTATGCTGACTATGTGTTTCCTGTAACCTTACACGATACGGCGGCTGAAGACGTGGGTGTGATAAAAATGACTTTAAAATCAAAGTTACTTGAGGAGGTTTTGGTAAGGTCGAAAGTCGCGGCAGTCAGGATGAAAGGTGATACAATAGAATATCGGGCAGACAGCTTTAAAGTGCGTGAAGGTGCATCGGTTGAAGAGATGCTGCGAAAGATGCCGGGACTGCAGGTAGATAAAGACGGAAAGATTACTGCGCAAGGCGAAAAAGTAGAAAAAGTTTTGGTTGACGGTGAAGAATTTTTTGGCGATGACCCCACAATGGCTACCAAAAATCTGCAGGCAGAGGCGATAGATAAAGTACAGGTATTTGACAAGAAAAGCGACCAGGCGGCTTTTACCGGAATAGACGATGGCTCAAAATCTAAAACACTTAACCTGACTTTAAAAGAGGACAAAAAGAAAGGATACTTTGGGAAAGTAGAGCTCGCCTCAGATTTTAAAAACCGGTGGAATAACAACGTGATGGTGAACAGTTTTAAATCAAAAAGAAAACTAACTCTTTATGGCATTATGAGCAGCACCGGTAAAACAGGATTAAGCTGGGAAGAAAACAGCAAATACGGGGAAAATAATAATATGGAATACAATGAAGATGGCGGGTACTTTTTTTCTCAGGGCGGCGATGAGTTTGACAATTACGGTTCATTTAGCGGCGAGGGTTTGCCCACAAGCTGGAGTGGCGGAGCACAATATTCAAGGAAATTTGACAATGACAAACAAAACTTCAACGGCAGTTACCGGTACAATAAATTAAATACAATTGGTGGCGGAAATACCATTTCTCAATCCATTTTGCCCGATAATGTTTTCTATAACAAGGAGACGACCAATGCTCAAAGCACCAAACAACGCAGTTCTTTTAACGGAACCTACGAATGGCAGATTGACAGTTTTACTTCCATCAAAATAAAAGGCAACGGATATGCTGGTACCAAGCAAAGTGTGAGCGGCTACACCAATGAATCTATAGATAATTTTGGTAACAGAATACAAGGCCTGCGCACTACTTCTGCCGACGGAACCAACAGCAGCATCAACAGTAATTTTCTTTTACGTCACAGGTTTAGGAAGCCGGGCAGAACCGTTTCACTTGCATTTGACCAGCAAAGCAAAAGCACAAATACAACCGGCTTCTTATATTCTGTAAACCAATTTTCTGATAAAACCGCTTTAAAAAATATTGACACCGTTGACCAAAAAAAGATAAATGACATTGTCAACTCAGGCTACTATACCAGGCTTGCCTACACAGAACCGGTTGTTAAAAATGTTTTTCTCGAGCTGAGTTATGGAATAAGAATAAGCAACAGCGAATCAAAAAAGCTCTCTTACGACCGCAATTTTGCAGGCAAGTATGAGAACCTGAATGACAGCTTTAGCAACAACTACCAATACCACGTACTCACCAATAGCGGCGGAATGGTCTGGAGATATAACACAAAAAAGGTGACCGCTTCTGCAGGAGGCGATATTGCCCAGGCAGATTTTAAACAAACCGATATGTTGCATCAGACGAATGTCAAATACAACTATACCAACTTTTTCCCGAAATCAAGTTTCATGTATAAGTTCAATGCCAACAGCCGGTTTAATATTAATTATAACGGCAGTACCAGGCAGCCGTCTATCGAGCAGGTACAACCGGTAAAAGACAATACCAATACATTGAATATTGCAGTAGGAAATCCAAATTTGAAGCAGGAATTTCAGCACAGGTTCAACCTAAACTTCAACTCATATAAAGTTTTAAAACAACGAGGCTTTGGCATCTATGCAAATTTCAATACGACCTCCAATTCTATCAGTACCAATGAAACTACCATTGTCGCCGGAGACTCTGCTGGTATTAGAACCTACCAGTACGTAAATCTCAATGGAAATTACAATGGTTACTCCGGAGGCGGTTACAACTTTAAAATACAAAAGATCGACCTTTCGTTTTACATTGGATATAATATTAATGTAAACCGCAATAACAACATAGTAAGTACATTAAACAACAACGTGCTCACCAGCTTAAAAAACAGGACAGACAACAACAGCTATGGCATCAACATCGGTTCTTATAAGTTTAAGGAAAAGAAATTCGACATAAACTACAACGGAGAAATTAAATACAACACCTCTTCATCGTCTGTAAACACGAGTATAAAAACACATTACATTACGCACTCGCACAACCTGTATCTAAACCTAACCCTTCCTAAAAAGTTTGAAGTAAATACCAGTGTCGAGGCAAACTTCAGGCAAAAGACAGCGCTCTTTACCGCCAACAACAATGTTGTGTTATGGAATGCTTATATCGGAAGAAAAATTTTGAAAAACGACAAGGGCATGATAAGCATCCGTGCCAATGACATACTCGACCAAAACCGCGGTTACAACAGGTTCTTCGATTCCAATGTTTTACGTGAGCAAACGTATCAAACCCTGCGCCGCTACTTCCTGCTCGCCTTTACATGGAACTTTTCTAAAAACCCGGGCGGCAACACAATGCAATAAACAAATGATTATGAAACAACTTATAACAACCTTATTTTCTGCTATCCTGTTTTTGACCGCTTCATCGCAGGCACAGTTTATTCTAAATGGAAAAATTGAGTTCGAGAAAAAAACGAACCTTTATAAACAACTGGAGGGTACCGACGACGAAAGTTATGTGAGTATGGTTAAAAAGATGTTGCCTCCTTCGAAAACAAATTATTTTGATTTGTATTTTAATGGAAATAAAACGATTTATTCACCAGGCCGCGAAGTTATCGCTGCTCAAAAAATTCCTGATTGGTTCGAAGGCCCTGCCAACGATAATATTGTGTACACCGACTTTGCACAGCAAATGTACAGCAGTCAGAAAACAGTATTTGAAGACGTATTTAATATACAAGATACCGTGAGAAAGATGAACTGGAAGATTACTCCCGACATTCGTACAATTGCCGGTTTTGAATGCCGTAAAGCAACCGCTATCATCATGGACACCGTTTTTGTAGTTGCTTTTTATACCGAACAAATTGTAACTCCCGGCGGCCCCGAGTCCTTTTCAGGATTACCGGGAATGATTCTCGGCTTAGCCATTCCCAGATTAAATACTACCTGGTTTGCTACCAAACTCGAGGTGGTTGAAGTGAAAGAAACGACCTTGGTTGCTCCCAAAAAAGGTAAAAAAACAAATATCAGTAATCTTAAAATACAGCTCAACTCGGTAATGAAGAACTGGGGTAAATGGAGGGATAAAAACCTTTGGCAGATAATGATATAAAGAGAAAGACCAACCTTAGCAGTTATCTGACACGATGATTACTTATACTTCACACTGCCTAAAATCCTGTATTGACGGGACAGGTAGTGCAATAAACTTTTGGAGCCGAACTGTATTACTACTATGAGTCATCGTTGCGTCGCACACTTGTACTTTTGTTTTTATGAGCGGCAATGCTTCGGCAAAAAGAGAGCCATCATTGCAAGGAGGAACGTTGAAGCAATCCCACCAGCCAACTGTCAACCTGATTATGCAAGGGGATTGCTTCGTGCCTCGCAATGACGAATCATAGAACCTACAAAAGGACAAAACACAAAAGCGACCTGGGAATGCACCCAACATAAGCAATGCATTACAGATACGGCAAAAAACCTTATTACCTTAGTAACCGAATAGAAAAGAGAAAGAATAAACCTTATTACCTTATCATCTTTGCGTCTTTGCGCCTTTGCGTGAAAATTTAAAAGAAGAAGGCTCCGTAGCATTTATGCTAATCCTAAGCATAATATTCTTGTTTCCTGTTCACCAATTATCAGTTCACGCAAAGGCGCAGAGGCGCAAAGGAAAATCAGCACTATCAGAAGAGGCTAAAAATGGGAGAAATAAGGTAATAAGGTTAGTTACTTTAGGCCAGATATGTTGTGTTACTAAGGTAATAAGGTTATACGTTGTCCACAATTCTATATTCGGCAATGCATTACCTGTCGGTTAGCGAGAAAATTATAAGGTAGGAAGTATAGCAAGAGATGGCAGTTGGTAAATGACTGATGACAGAAAAACTTTTCCGTCACTGTCAACTTCTTTAAGCAAAGAGATAACAGTTCTTTAATGCAAAGAGATTACAGTTGGCAGATGACCGATGACAGAAGAATTTTCTGTCAACTGTCAACAAACATCTGTCAACTTCTTTAAATGAGCAAGAGATAGTTGGCAGATGACAGAAGCATTCTGTCAACCGTCAACAAACATCTGTCAACTTCTTTAAATGAAAGCTGAAGTTTAATAGCGAAATACAGATGAACGGAGCGTCGCAACCAAAGCTTCACAAAGATTATATGCCGGCTTCAAAAAACTATTCAGCCATCATTTCCTGTATTGTTTCAACTATGTTTTCTGCGTTGGGCTTACTGAAGTAATCGCCGTCACTTCCATAAGACGGGCGGTGAGCCTGGGCTGTAATTGTCCTCGCAGCCACATCTAAGTAACGGTAACCGTTTTGCTCTTCGAGCACTTTGTTGTACATATACCCTGCTGCTCCGCCGGGTACATCTTCATCTACAAACACAATGCGGTTGGTCTTTTTTAAAGATGCCAAAATTGAAAGGGGACGATCGAAGGGAACGAGGGTTTGCACATCTATTATTTCGCAGCTTATACCCAACGTTTGCAGGGTAGCGGCAGCTTCACTAACTACACGTAAAGTAGAACCATAAGAAACGATGGTAACATCGTCGCCCTGCCGTAAAATTTCGGGAGTGCCGAGAGCAACTGTATAGTCAATCAGGTTTGCCGGTAATTTTTCTTTTAAGCGATAACCATTCAAACTTTCTATCATCAGAGCGGGGTCATTGGCCTGCAATAGAGTATTGTACATACCTGCAGCCTGCACCATATTTCTTGGGACACATATAAACATTCCTCTTAAAGAATGTATGATCATTCCCATAGGCGAGCCGCTGTGCCAGATGCCTTCGAGGCGATGACCGCGGGTACGAACTATAAGCGGGCAGCTTTGGATACCTTTTGATCTGTAGTGAACAGTGGCAACATCGTCGCTCAGCGTTTGTAGTGCGTATAACAGATAGTCGAGGTATTGAATTTCGGCAATCGGGCGAAGACCGCGCAAGGCCATACCAATACCCTGCCCGATAATAGTCATTTCGCGAATGCCCGTATCAAAGATTCGGTTTGTACCGTACTTTTCCTGCAATCCTGAAAAGCCCTGGTTGACGTCGCCAATTTTGCCGAGATCTTCTCCAAAAGCAAAAACTTTTGGGTTAGAAGTAAACAAGGCATCGAAGTACCTGTTGAGTATTTCATAGCCGTTTAAAACAGGCGAAGCTTCATTATAAACAGGCTCTGATGCCCTGATTTTTAAAGCAGATTTGGGGCCTTCATTATACAGGTGCGTATTGTAAAGCGCTTTATTTTCTTGCTTTAGCTCCTTATAATATTCTTTTACTTCTTTGGCATCGGGAACAAACTGCAGTACGGTGGCGAGTGTTTTCATCACATCACGCCGCATGGGTTCACGGTTTGTTTCCAGCTCACGAACAAGTTTTTTTATCTGCTGCGGTTCGGTTGTATTGTTTACATTAAAACGGTTAATTATTGCAACCGTTTTTTTAACCTGCAATTTTATGGGAGCGATATACTTTTCCCATGCTTTTGCTTTATCCGTCCGGACATATTCTTTTGCAGTTGCTTCTATATCGTTCAGTTCATCTTCTGCAGCCAGACCGTTTGCTATGATCCATTCCCTGAATTTTTTAATGCAGTCCCATTTTTTTTCCCACACCAACCTTTCGTGGCTCTTATAGCGCTCCTGGCTACCGCTGGTAGAGTGTCCCTGCGGCTGCGTCAGTTCCTCTACATGAAACAAAGCCGGAACATGTGTTGTACGCATTTCATCTAAAGCTGTTTCAAAAAGCTCGCACATACCGGCATAATCCCAGCCATTTACTTTATAAATATTGATAC
>CAXUMK010000224.1:7444-9645 GCA_964251885.1 uncultured Segetibacter sp.
GAAAATTTATCTTTTTGAAAGCCTGATAAAGCATCAGAAACAGAACCTTTGGCGGTTTGAAGCTTCTTAGGTACCGAAATGCCATAACCATCATCCCAAACGAATACGGCCAGCGGCACTTGCATAACAGCCGCGGCATTGATTGTTTCCCAGAAATGACCTTCACTTGTGCTTGCGTCCCCAATGGTACAAAAGCAAATCTCATCTCCGTTGTTACTTAGTTTTTTTAGCTCTTCAATATCAGGAATACCACGGAAAGATTTGGAAGCGAGTGCAAGGCCTAATGCCCGTGGCATTTGAGCGGCCGTAGGCGCAATATCGCTGGAGACATTTTTTCGGTTAGCCAGGTCAAGCCAGTTTCCCTCGTCGTCAACAAACCGGGTGGCAAAATGTGAATTCATCTGCCGTCCTGCACTAAACGGATCATTGTTTAAATCGGGATCTGAATATAACTGAGCAAAAAACTGCTGCACATTAGCCAGACCTG
The DNA here is from genome assembly GCA_964251885.1 of uncultured Segetibacter sp. Taxonomy (GTDB): domain Bacteria; phylum Bacteroidota; class Bacteroidia; order Chitinophagales; family Chitinophagaceae; genus Segetibacter. Next base: position 7,932 of record CAXUMK010000224.1, read on the forward strand.
CAGCGAACATAAAAGTCTGGTCGCGGTAATAGCCCGCGCGAAAATCTCCTTTTTTAAAGAATTTAGCCATTGCTATCTGTGCAAGCTCTTTTCCATCTCCAAAAATGCCAAACTTAGCTTTACCGGTCAGTACTTCACGCCGTCCCAGTAAACTGACCTGGCGACTCTCCATTGCTATTTTATAATCCTGCAGGACTTCGAGCCTGAACCTGTCGTAAGAGATTACTTCTTCGCCGACCTCTGAATTTAATTGCTCATTGTCCATATTTGAAAATTAAAAATAATGGCTTTGGAAGATAAATTCTGTTAAAAAAACTATTTTTAAATCCTTGTATATAACTTGTACATAATTTACAAGTTCAAAAAAGCGTTTTGAAAGAGAAATAGGTACTTAATAAAAACTTAAAAACAAAAAGGGCAGAAAATCCGGCACTATTATTTCCTGTAAAAAAACAATAACTTTACAATCTTAAAAAAGATTTTTCAAATGAAAAAAATTACTCTTGTTCTCACCGGTTTATTTGTGGCAGCTCTTGTGCATGCACAAACTCCCGCTGTTGCACCTGTTGCAGTCAGCACACAAACCACACCAAAAGCAGACATAGCCAAAGTTCTGGAATTTAAAGAAGAAAATCACGATTTTGGAAAAATCCCTTACGGCAAACCTGTTGAATTCGATGTTCTCATTAAAAATATCGGTAACGATTCAGTAAAAATTGAAAATGTAAAAGTAGGCTGCGGATGTACAACTCCAAAGTACGAACAAGGTAAAAGTTATGCACCAGGCGAAAGCTTTAAAGTGACTTTAGGTTTTAGTGGTTATGCTGATGGTCCTTTTGAAAAGTATGTTGATATTTTCTTTAATAACGGCATGACAAAGCAAATTAAGTTTCATGGTACGGGTTATAAAGTAGCTGAAACACCTGCTCCTGCAAACAACGGAGTTCAAAAATTGAAAAATTCAAGTAAATAATACAATAATAATTATAAACAGAAAGGTTGTTTGAGTGATCGGCAACCTTTTTTAATACTTTAAAATATGAAAAAAATAGTTTTTTTAGCAATCGCAGTTCTAAGCATCGCAACAGTTTTTGCACAAAGCAAAGCGCCAATTGAATTTAAAGAAGTAAAGCACAGCTTTGGTAAAATAAAGCAAAACGTTCCTGCTTCTTATACCTTCACTTTTAAAAATACTTCAGATGCACCAGTTGTAATAGAAAACGCAGTTGCAGGTTGCGGATGTACTACACCTGAATTTCCAAAAGCACCTGTTGCAAAAGGTGCTTCAGAAAAAATAAAAGTGACTTACAATGCAGCATCAATTGGCTCTTTTACTAAAACAGTGACTGTAACAATTGCAAAAGTTAAAGACCCGATTATTTTAACAATAGACGGAGAAGTGCTTGACGCAAAAGCAGCCCCTGCTGCCGGTAAAACGAAAGCCAGGTAAATAATTTTGTGATAAAATTTTTACAAGCTGTCCTCAGGTAAGGGCAGCTTTTTTTATAAGTTGAATTAGGATTGGAGGGTATTTTTAAGCGAAAGAATTATGGAGGATATTTTTACAGAATGTTTTAACTCTTTTAAAAAAATATGTATACTGCTTGCTGCATACAGTTACTATAGATTTTTTGGTACCAGCGGAAGAATAAGTATTAAGCATCGTCAGGCTGTGCGAAAACATACAAGATATATTATAAAAATAAAGATTCTT
>CAXUMK010000225.1:0-9575 GCA_964251885.1 uncultured Segetibacter sp.
AGCGAATGCGAGCATGGAAGCCTGCATGTAAATCCTGATGCTGGTATCATTGAGATTTTAGATGAGCAACTGAAGTCCGCAGAGGAAGGCGTACCGGGAGATGTGTATTGCACCGGGTTACTCAATTTCGACCAGCCACTTATCAGATATAAAATCGGCGACCGGATGATTTGGAGCAGCAAACAATGCACCTGCGGCAGAAGCATGCCGGTAATACAGGAAATCGTTGGGCGAACAGAAGATGTCGTCATAGGAAAAGACGGCCGCGAAATGGTTCGTTTTCACAGCATCTTTTATGGCATTGAAAAAATAAAAAAGGCTCAGGTAATTCAGGAAGATGTCGATTCTATTGTAATAAAATTAGTTGTCGAAACCACGCTAAACAAAGAAGAAGAAAACACGATAAGGCAACGCGTCATAAGCCAACTTGGAGACATGCAAATAACTATCGAAGCAACAGATAACATTCCTTTAAACAAAAACGGAAAGTTCCAGGCAGTGATTTCGAAGGTTAAAAGACAACCGGTAATAAAGACTGTGTAAGCAAGATGAAACGCATTATTTATGTTGACAATTTTCTTACCGGTCATGGTCACACACCTACTACGGGAACCACTTTAGTTAAGCTTTTCAGAGACGAAGGCTATGATGTAATACAAACCAGCAGCAAACATAACAAGCTTGCCAGGCTTGCTGATATGCTTGCAACCATTATCAGCCATCGAAGCAACTCTGTCGTTTTAATAGCTGTGTACAGCACTTCGGCGTTTTATTTTGCTTATGCCTGCACTCTTGTCTGCAGGCTTTTTTATATCCCGTATATTCCCTGCCTGCATGGGGGCAATCTTCCGCAGCGTATCACACAATCGCCTGGTCTGTCAAAGGCCGTTTTTAGTCATAGCTTCATAAATGTTGCCGTTTCCGGGTACCTGCAAAAAAGCATGACCGACAACGGCTGGAAGAGCATGGTCATTCCAAATAATATCAATTTGGCTGCCTATCCTTTTAAAGCAAGGGCAATATGCAAACCGAATATTCTTTGGGTCAGGTCATTTCACAGCATTTACAATCCGCTGCTCGCTATTCGCATTGTTCATACTTTAAAAAACAAGTATCCCGATGCAACACTCACAATGGTCGGCCCCGATAAAGATGGCAGCATGGAGAAATGCAAGGCGTTGGTAAACGAACTAAACCTGGAGCAAAACGTACAATTTACAGGACTGCTAACAAGAGATGAATGGATACAAGTCTCCGCCTCGCACGACATCTTTATCAATACCACCAATTTTGACAACCTCCCTGTAAGTGTGGTAGAAGCGATGGCATTGGGAATGATTACAATCAGCACCAATGTCGGTGGCGTGCCTTACCTCATAGATGATTTTGAGAATGGTTTACTGGTTGCTGCAGGCGATGAAGAAGCGTTTGTCGCTGCTATAGAAAATGTGTTACAAAATGCTGTCTTAGCTTTAAAACTAAGTGAAGGTGCCCGAAAAAAAGCAGAACAATTTGATTGGGCAGTTATCAAAGTTGTATGGAACAATCTGCTAAATACTGTTTCTTAGTTTGTTAAGAATGGATCTTTTTGTAATCGGCATTTGTACCTTTCCTGTAACATCGTTGTGTCACTCCCTTGTACGGTAGTTTGTCATCGCTTTAGCCACAAAGACACAAAGGCTCTAAATTTATTAAGAACGTTATTTTGTGTCTTCGCACCTTCGTGGCTGCACACAAATTTAATTTAGAATATTATTTTGTGTCTTCGCGCCTTCGTGGCTACATACACTATATTGCAGCAATTGTAAAATCATCTGCTAATAATTATACCAAGCCGAACCCAAATGATAACTGTTATTTGTCCTGTTTTTAATGAAGCTGCTTATATCAGTTCTGTACTTAATTTTTTTACAAATGCATTACCCTTAGACAAAGAATTGATATTAATAGACGGCAATTCAACAGACACTACCTGTGCTCTTATACAGCAATACCAGCAGCAACACGACAACATTTATCTTCTCCATAATCCTGATCGCTATGTTCCCTTTGCACTAAACAAAGCCATCGTTGCAGCAAAAGGAAATATTATTGTGAGGCTCGATGCGCATACCAATTATGACATTCACTACTTTGAAAGAATAATTGAAACGTTTCATAAAACAGGCGCAGACATCGTCGGCGGTCCTATGAGAATAGCCGATGGAAACCCAATTCAAAATGCGGTTGGATATGCCACCTCAACTGTTTTTGGCGTTGGCAATAGTTCTTTTCATTTCGAAGATTTTGAAGGTTATACCGACAGCGTTTACCTTGGGGCATGGAAAAAGAAGATCTTTGAAACAACCGGTTTGTTTGATACTACCTTCAAACGCAACCAGGATGATGAGTTTCACTACCGCGCCAAAAGCATGGGATTTAAAGTATATCAAAGCCCTGAAATTAAACTGTATTATCACCCAAGAAAAAACCTCAGACTGTTGTTTAAGCAATACTACCAGTACGGTTTGTACAAACCCCTTGTACTTAAAAAGATAAAAACCGCCACTAATCTCCGTCACATCATCCCATCTTTATTTGTTGTTTACCTTGCTTTTTTGCCTGTTTTCATTGTTATTGGTTTTTATGTAGCTCTTATTCCTTTAGCTATTTACACTTTGGCTGCAATTGCTTTTGCTGTTAAAAGCAAAAAGCCTTTTAATGAGATGTTATTAATTTCTGCTGTTTATTTTACACTTCATGTTTCTTATGGTTCGGGGTTTCTTGCAGGATTGTTTTTAAAACCTAAAACCAATGCTCCCGGTAAACCCGTAACAGTTTCAAAAGCCAGGAAGTACACTGTCAATTAACCTCTTTGCGGCTTGTTGAAGAAAGAATGAAAAGTACACTAGTGATTCTTTTCTTTCCTTCCACTTGAAGAAAATAAAATGACAAATCGATCATTGCAATGGCTGAGTCATAGTAGTAATTTAGCCCGGTTCAAAAAAACTTCTACTCACCATTTTAATCCTTACGCTGTATAGAATTGAAGTCCCGTTTAATAGATATTCTACTGTTGAACGTAATGCGTCGCAACGATGCTTAACCGGAGCAATCATGCCTGTAACCAAAATGTTTGAAAGCGCTTTTCCAATTGTTATGGGAATAAAAAAACCCGTTTACATAATTTTAGATAAACCGGGGCGTTTATCAGACTATTGCAGTATTAAATTGAAACTAATAAATGAAAATACCTTTCGCGCCTCCTTTTATTGATGAAGATGTAAAAAATGAGGTGCTATCTGCACTTGAAAGCGGGTGGATTACAACCGGCCCGAAAGTGAAAGGGCTCGAGCAGGAGACGGCTAAATACGCAGGTATTGAACATGTCCTGTGCGTAAACTCTGCAACATCGGGACTGATGCTTGTAATGCATTGGTTAGGTATAGGCAAAGGCGATGAGGTTATTATACCTGCCTACACTTATTGCGCAACGGCACTGGCCGTGATGCATGTTGGCGCAACACCTGTGATGGTCGATGTAAAAGAAGATTTTAATATTGACCCCGAAAAGGTAAAGTTGGCTATAACTGCTCATACAAAGGCGATAATGCCTGTAGACTTTGCAGGCTGGCCTTGTGATTATGATGCCTTGTTTAATATCGTGAATGACGGAGAAATTAAAAGCCTGTTTGTACCCAAAGGAAATGTGCAGCAGCAGTTAGGCCGCATAGCAATCGTTTCCGATGCAGCTCATTCTTTTGGCGCCGAATACAAAAAACAGAAAACGGGCAGCCTTGCTGATATAACTGTGTTTTCTTTTCATGCGGTAAAAAACCTGACTACTGCCGAAGGTGGCGCTATCTGCATTACCCTTCCTGCGTCGTTTGAGAATGGAGAAATATATAAAACACTCAGGCTTTGGACATTGAACGGACAGACAAAAGATGCTTTCTCAAAAAGCCAGTTCGGAAGCTGGAAGTACGATATTGTCTATCCTGGTTTCAAAATGAATATGCCTGATGTGTGTGCAGCTATTGGTCTTGCGCAAATAAGAAAATATGATGCGGTTTTACTGGAAGGAAGAAAAAGGGTTTTTGAATATTTCTCAGCAGCTTTTTCTGCAGACAAATGGGCACAGTTGCCACCGTTTGTAAATGAAGAAAGTAAGTGCAGCTACCATTTGTATCCTCTTAGAATAAAGGGAATTACCGAAGAACAGCGTGACAGGATCATTGAGAAAATATCGGTACATGAGGTGGCTGTAAATGTTCATTTTATCCCATTACCTTTACTCACAATCTTTAAATCTGATTATAAAATGGAAGATTTTCCTGTTGCTTATAACAATTATTCACGGGAGATATCTTTGCCTGTCTATCCTCAGTTAGACAATAACCTTTGCGAACACATCGTTAAGATTGTCAGAAGCGCCGTAAACGAAATAGTGTAGAAATGGATGTTATCAGAAGTCTTGATATTGTGTTTTCTCTTGCAGGATTGATCCTATTATCGCCTGTGCTTCTGCTGATTGCTTTGCTGATAAAACTGACCTCAAAAGGACCTGTATTTTTTAAGCAGGGCAGGGTAGGTAAAGATGGGAAAGATTTTAAGGTCTACAAGTTTAGAAGTATGACCATTGATGCTGATAAAAAGGGATTATTAACAGTTGGGGGAAAAGATATTAGAGTAACGTCAGCAGGATATTATCTTCGCAAATTCAAGTTAGACGAATTGCCGCAGTTGATAAATGTGCTGAAAGGTGAAATGAGCCTGGTAGGTCCACGACCTGAAGTAAGAAGATATGTTGATATGTACTCTGCAGAACAGCTAAAAGCGCTGAAAGTACTGCCGGGAATAACAGATTATGCATCTATCGCTTATCGAAACGAAAATGATCTACTGGCACTGGTACCAAACCCTGAAGAGTTTTATGTGAAAGAAATAATGCCTAAAAAGATAGAACTTAATTTCAGGTATATTGATAACAGAAGTGTGAGTGAATATTTCAAAATCATTACTAAAACTGTATTGGCCTCTGTAAAAGGTAGATAAACAACAGATTAAAACGGTAGAAATTGTATTATGCTCTTACATTATACAGTATAAAAGCAACCTTTTTTACCCTTTCGCCGTCAAACAACGAAAGTACAATGCTGCAGGTGAATGAGTAAAGTTTTTCGCAGCATACATTAATCATACAAGAGTTTTATGCTTTCCAAATGAAATATTAGCTGAACTAAAGATGTTTAATTAAACAAAAAGGTGTGAAAAACTTAAGGAAATTTTTACTGCGAAACCGGATTGCACCTAAATGGCTCATATTCGTTCTTGACCTTTCTATTTGCTGTTTTGCTATTGTTTACGCAAACTACCTTAGATTAAATTTCGATCTCAATCTCATTCATTATAGAGATATGGTTGATGATATTATGGCTACCGTCATAATTAATTCAATCTTGTTTTATATTTTCCGCACCTACCATGGTATTATAAGATTATCAGGTTTCCAGGAAGCATTTAGAAGTATTTCTGCGGTTTTCTATTCATTTTTTATAATGCTGTTGATTAATGTTGGTTTAAGAATTTCGGGGATCGCTCCGTTTATTCCTGCCTCCGTTTTATTTATTTACTTCTTTATTTCTTCTTTTTCGGTTTTTGGGTATCGTCTTTTGGTAAAGCATTTATACAAAATAAGTGTAAACCAGGAAGAAGATATTCATATCGCTATTTATGGCGCCGAACTAAACGGTTCGGTTTTAAAGAAAACAATTGAGCAAACCTCAAACAATCATTATAAAATTGTTGCTTTTATTGATGACGATGAAAATCTGTTTGGTAAGACGATTGACAATGTAAAGATTTACTCTTTCAAGCAAATACAAACAGTAATTAAGTCATGGCAAATTAAGATGTTGTTTTTTGCCCGCCAGGATTTTGATCTGAACCAGAAAAATAAGATAGTTGACTATTGCTTAGAGCAAAATATTAAGGTGATGAACATTCCGCCAATGCGTGAATGGATACAGGGTCACCTGAATATAAACCAGCTTCGTGAAGTAAAGATTGAAGAGTTGCTCGGCCGTCCCCAGATTAGTTTAAATAATAACGAGCATGTAAGAGATTTACTTCGTAATAAAAAAGTATTGATCACCGGGGCTGCCGGTTCTATAGGAAGCGAATTGGCCCGGCAAATTGCCGGAATTTCTCCTTATTCGCTCATTATCTGCGACCAGACCGAAACAGGTTTATACGAGTTGGAATATGAACTGCAAAAGAAATATCATTTGGGCAACAGCCTTAAAGTTTTCCTGGGAGATGTGAAGGATGATAAAGCGATGAACAATATGTTCGCGCAATATATGCCTAATATCGTCTTTCATGCTGCGGCGTACAAACACGTTCCGATGATGGAAAATCATCCGTCTGAGGCAATTAGGAATAATGTTTTGGGAACAAAGGTGCTTGCTGACTTAGCAGAGTTTTATGCAGTAGAAAGATTTTTATTTGTTTCTACAGATAAAGCTATCAATCCAACCAATGTAATGGGTGCGTCAAAAAGAATAGCTGAAATTTATTGCCAGTCTTTACAAACAAGAAAGTCTATTCCGGTTATTGATGAAGGTGTCATTCAGTTAGCTCCCCGTAAAACCAAAACCAAGTTTATTACAACCCGGTTTGGAAATGTTCTTGGTTCCAATGGCTCGGTAATTCCCCGCTTCCAGGAACAGATATCTAAAGGAGGTCCGGTTACCGTAACGCATCCTGATATTATACGTTATTTCATGACCATTCCTGAAGCATGTTCGCTCGTATTGGAAGCGGTTACGATAGGTAACGGGGGTGAAGTATTCCTGTTTGATATGGGAGAGCCGGTTAAAATACTTGACCTGGCTAAAAAGATGATAAAGCTTGCCGGGTTAACGCCTGGTAAAGAGCTTGACATTAAGTTCACAGGATTGAGACCGGGAGAAAAGTTGTATGAAGAGTTACTGAACAAAGAAGAAGAAGTAATTCCAACTCATAATAAAAAGATACTCATTGCGAAGGTGATAGAGTACGATTATCAAAAAGTCTCTAAGAGTATAGATAAAGTAGTAGACATTGCAATGCTGAATAAAGATGAGGAAGTTGTAAAACAAATGAAGCGTATCGTTCCTGAATATATAAGTAACAATTCGATTTACGAAGCAATGGATGAAGAAATACTTACATCAACCTTCACTTCTCATGGATAGTTTATAAATTACACGTTGAATTGATTGTTACATGTTTAATTTTTTTAAAAAATCTTCTGTTAATGCCGATTTATCTTTTCTAAGTGCCGATATGCACTCTCATCTTTTGCCTGGTATCGACGATGGCTTAGAGGAAGTAGAACAATCGGTAGCATTTATCAGAGATTTACAGGAATTAGGTTATACAAAACTCATTTGTACTCCCCATATTTTATCTGATTTATATCCTAACACTCCGCAGACTATTCTACCTAAATTGGCTCTTGTAAGAGACGCTTTGAAAGCGGCAAATGTAGATATGCAGGTAGAAGCTGCTGCAGAATATATGGTTGACCACATGTTTGCTGAGTTATTGGCCAAGTCTAAAAAAGAAGACCTGTTAACCATCAACGGCAATTATATTCTTGTTGAAATGTCTTATTTATCTCCTTCACCAAATTTTGATAAAGTTATTTTTGATCTAAGAATGCTTGGTCTGCAGCCTATTTTAGCACATCCAGAAAGGTATAGCTACTACCACCACCAGTTTGAGCAATACGAACGTTTTAAAGACATGGGTTGCAAACTGCAGGTAAATTTATTATCGCTTTCAGGCGGTTATGGCCCTTACGTAAAAAAGGCTGCAGAAAAGCTTTTTAAAAACCAGATGGTAGATTTCCTGGGAACCGACATGCACCATGAAAGGCATCTGGAAACACTAAAAAACTTCGCAACAAGAAAAGAGTTTTATGAACTGGTGGGTAACGCAGAGTTATTGAATAAGACTCTGCTGTAACTTTTTTTGAACTTTATATAGAAAGCCTGGTTGCGCAGGGTGAAGAAATCCCTACCGAAAATAATATGTTGAATACTCTATTACTATTCACCCTGCTATTCTTGAAATGGCATGAGTAAAAGTCCTTCTTGGCTCATTTCTTCCCACGCCTTGTTATTGGCTTTCCGTATTTTTTCTTCATCTGGTCTTTGCGGCTTGTCTTTTTATTTACCTTGCTGTTCTTCGCTGATTTTTCATGAAAGGAGGCGCCACGCTCTTCCTTTTTAGGTACTTTAACCTGTATCTCTTTCATGTATACTTTGGGCTGTTCATCTTCTGTAAGCACAGCAGATATCTGCAGGTGTGGTGGTAACCGGGATGCAGGAATTTCAAATTTCATCAAATCTTCTATATCCTTTCGTTGTTCCTGTTCCTTTGGGGTAATAAAGCTGATCGCTATTCCTTTTTTGTCTGCACGCCCCGTGCGGCCAATGCGATGAATGTAGTTTTCAGGAACAACAGGCAAATCAAAGTTTATGACATGGGTTACTTCGGCAATGTCAATTCCGCGGGCAACGATATCTGTGGCAATGATAAACTGGTAGATTCCTTCTTTAAATTGTTTTACTGTATTAAACCGGTGATTTTGTTCTTTGTTTGAGTGAATTACACCTGCCTTACCAGCAAAATCAGGTTCGATTTGTTCGAATAGTTCATCTGCCATTTTTTTCGAAGCTGCAAATACCAGCACTTTAGCCATAGTTTCATCCTCTGTCAGCAACAGCTTGAGCAGGTTTACTTTGGTGAAAAAGTTGGGTACTTCGTAAGCCGTTTGAATAATATTTTCAACCGGAGTTCCGGCTGGTGCGGCTTCAATTCTTACCGGGTTATTAAAGTAATCGTTCATCAGTTCTTCCACTTCAGCAATAAGTGTGGCGGAGAAAAGTAAGTTTTGCCTGCGTTGCGGCAGCAGGTCAAGAATATTCTTCAGTTGGGTGCGAAAGCCGAGGTTAAGCATTTCATCCACCTCATCAATTACCAGCTTTTTTATTGACTTCGTTTTGAATGCACCTGCCATGGCAAGATCAAATAACCTGCCTGGTGTTGCTGCCAAAACATCGCACCCGTTCTGCAGCTCCAGTTTTTGGGTATTGATATTAGTACCTCCATACACTCCAACTACTGCAACACTTAAATAAGTTGTCAATTTCTTTACGGTTTCAACAACCTGAACTACCAGTTCGCGGGTGGGCACAACAATCAAAATCTGCGGGTCTTTGTCCTTCGAATACTTCCATTGATTTAATAACGGCAGTAAATAAGCCAGTGTTTTTCCTGTTCCTGTCTGGGCTATTCCGCATACATCTGCACCGCTCATGACTACTGAAAACACTTTTTGCTGAATGGTAGTAGGCGTTGTATAACCCAGATCATCTACAGCGTTCAATAAATGTTTGTTGAGGTTTAAATCGGCGAAGGTCATAAAGTGTGTAAATGAAGGGCAAAGGTATGTGAAGAAGATAGAAGAAGCCCCGGCCCTGAAGGGAGGAGCGAGAAGAAGCATAAGCACGATTATAATTTACTGGCCAAGGCAATGCCATTGA
>CAXUMK010000226.1:0-9563 GCA_964251885.1 uncultured Segetibacter sp.
CCCGTTTTTCTTTTTGCATGGCAGAAATAAAACGGATGCCATAAAATTTGCTAAGCATATAACCGATCACCTGCACAGTTACCAGCCAAACTTTGTAATCAACATGCAAAAAGGATAACCCGGCAAAACCTGCGGCAGTAAATGGTTTGCGGAAGGCATACATGCAGAAGTACACACTGAATGAACAAAGAGCAGCATATACCGCTGTCATCCATCCCGGCACATTTACAAGCCATTTTTGCAAAGCGGAAGAAACAAACATGAAGGCTATTGAATGGTATCTATGATCGGAATAATTTCTTTTAAATCATCAATTATAAATGAAGGTTCGTGCAGCGCAAGCTCTTCTTTTGTAAATGCCCCAGTGGTGATACCAATTGAATAGAGGCAACCTGCATTTTTTCCTTCATTTATATCCACTTCGGTATCGCCTACCTTTATCACTTTTTTTACATCGTCTAATTTAGCTTTCAGCATGATCTCTTCTATCATATAAGGAAAAGGACGGCCTGCAATCACCTGGTTGCTCGAGATAACATAATTTACTTTACTGTCTTTCAGCCAGCCCAACCGATGAATGATGACATCGGTAATTTCATTTGAAAAACCGGTGTCTAAGCCAATGAGTATATTTCTCTCTTTCAAAGAAGCAAACACTTCTTCTGCATAAGGCAGCGGCTTTAGTTCTGTTGTGGTTGAATAAAAATCGATCATCAGCTCTAAAAAAAGCTGATGTATTTTCTGGATATATTCTGTTGTAATTCTTTCTTTTCTATGTTCGTATTCTTTCAATAATCTTTTTATCGCTTCGGTCTTTTTATAGCCCATCAGCGGGTTAACTTTCTCAGCAGGCGCTTCATAGCCAAAAGCTTTCAACGCCTTCTGAAAAGCGACGGTTATCTCGCCGTTGTCCTGTACGGTAGTGCCGGCAATATCAAAAACTACCAATTCAACTGGCTGCTTCATACGTTTATATCATTTAAATAATTGGCGATAAGCTTTTTAAAAAAACTAAGCGGCAGAATGGGAATGTTATGATCTTTTGCTTTCTCATCCCATAACCGTACTTTGATGATATCATTGAAGAAGGGATGTTGTTTAAAGGTCGCGACTTCGTCTTCAGTCATGGCGCCGCCCTGCCATTTCAAAGTTTCCTTACTTGCCGGTGATAGTTTTGACGCATACATTTTATCAGTTGCTACAAGGTATCTTTTTGCTGCAACATGATTGGCTACTACGGCGCAAACCCTCTCTGAAAAACCTCTTTCTTTTAAATACGCCGCACCTATTCCTTCATGATTGACAACACCAAAACTGCCCATTGCTTCGGTTTGTAAATTGTGCTTTAATAAGTGACCGACATCATGCAGAAAAGCTCCGATGGTAATGTCTATATCTCCTTCTTCCATTGCAAGCATGGCGCATTGTATCATGTGCGATGTTTGCGACACGGGCTCACCATCGTAGTCCTCATCGCCGTACTGCTGATACAACTGAATGATTTCTTCGGTTACCTGATCTGTATTTATCCTGTATGTACTGCTAAGCGTTTCCATTACTTTTTGATGATGCTTTGTATGGGCTTCATGACTTCATGGCGAGGCTTAAAGTCAAAACCCAGTAATGCTGCAAATGTGGTTGCCAGTTGTCTTTGATACAGTTGTCCGCTTTGCGTTACTTCGCCGACTGCTTTAGTATCGGGGCCTATTGCGGCGATCCATATCTGATTTGAATCGTACACTTTTTGGCCGTGATCTTTCCATTGTCTTTTTATCTTATCTCCTCTGCCATGGTCACAAGTAACAATCAGTGTTGTTTTGTTTTTATACTGATCAATAGATTGAATTGTTTTCCAGAGATCTGCGATCATTGCATCTTCTGCATGAGCGCTTTTTATGTATTGGTCATACATACCGGCGTGTGCAAAATCATCTGTTTCATCAAAAGCAATGTACAATACTCCCGGCCTGTAAGCCTTCAGATATTCCCTTCCAGCAATGTAAGTCAGCACATCGGGTCTTACATCTATTGGTTTTGCTGTTAAGAACTGTATATCGTTAATCACCTTTAACTGGGGAGTATTGAAGTTAAGCGAGTCAACATCAGAATTTACATAAATGCCGCTTCGTTTTGCATTGAGTATATAAGGAAATACATCCCAGGTTGTAAAAGCGGCGACCTTGCCCTCGAAGCCTTTTTGCTTGTTTATAAACTCTAAGACGTTCACATTTTTATTCAAGATCTTATCGTTTGAATTAACAGCGGTGTCGGGATAACCTGTAAATATTTCATTGTAGCCGGGATACGAAAACCAGTAAGGATTAGCCGTGTTGACATAATTATTCAAAGTTCTGTTGCCATACAACTGGCCGTTGCCGGCAATGGTTGTCCATAAAAAAGGGAATAGTTTTTTTCTTCTTTCATTTACATCATCACTCCAGAAGTTGCTTCGCATAGAGGCAGAGTCTTTGTTGTATTCATTATTGTTCATCAGCGAAGAATCGACACCTCCAAATACTTCCTGCCATCGCATTCCGTCGAGGGTTACAATAATTAAATTTTTAGTCTTATGAAGTGACTGAGCAAAAGATGAAACGAAACATAGTATAGCAAAAGCCAGTAAGCTCAATTTTTTCATTTTATATTTTTAATTAAGATAAGCTGGCACAAGAGTTACCTTCTGCCAGCTAAATTTGATTTAATATCGAAACGGTTTATTTTATTAACCACATTCTGGCATTGATATCATCTTTTCCGCCATACTGGTTTTGCAGCGCTGATTTAAGATTAGTGCCATTAGCTGTTATTTCGTTAGAAGGATATTGCCATCTTAAAGGAATTACACCCCCGTTTCCAGTCCCTGGTCCGGCGCTGAAAGCAGGAACTCCCGTTCTGCGCCATTGATAATAAGCCTGGTAACCCGAATTTCGTGCATAAGCAAAATATTTCTGTAAAAGAATTTGACTTAAGCCCTGAGTGTTGTTTCCGGCATAACTAACAGCCGGCTGGCTAAAATAATCATTATAATAAAAATGAACTGTATAAGGAATTTCCTTGCCCGAAGCAGCTTGAAGTGTAACGGTATTTACGCCATCCACTATACCATAAAATGAGAACTGTGCAGTTATTCCTTTTTTATACCAATCACCGGTATTGCCACTTATCCAGCCTCTGTTCATGGCCTCGGCAATACAAAAACATACTTCAGGATAGCTAAGAATATAGGTAGGCTCACCTGTTAACCCCGCATAAAAATGATTTCTGTTATACAATGATAACTTTGAATCAGACAAACCTGAACCAATCAAAGCATTCATCGTACTCAAGTCCATGCCGGAAGGCGCGCCAACGAAAGACTGGTAAGATGTATCGCTAAAACCTAATCCGCGGGCAGGTTCACCCAGCACCATACAACGCAAATCGTGCAACTGCGACAAATTGGTTTCAAGCGTAGCTGCAAGATTTAAACGAATTTGATTATTACCCAGGTTGGTGATATTATCGGGATAGTAATTATAAGTGCTGTTGTAAACATATTGCAGGTTATCGGCCATACTGGTAAAAAAGGGATAAGCATCGGGATGATTGTATATATTGGCAAATTGTTGAGGTATGTTCATATCTGAATTATCCGTCACCCGTTTGCTTAATTCGATTAATACACGCAATTTATAGCTGTTTACAACCTTCTGCCATTCAATCAATGCATCGCGTGGAGCTAATGGAGAATTGATTCTTTCGGTGTAATAGAAATCCCCCGAAAATTCAAGAAAGCCGTTTTGAATTTGACCTGCCAGTAAAGTATTTGCAGAATCAAGCCAAAGCAAAGACTGTTTGAAAATGTCTTTTTGTGCATCATATTTCGGCAAAGTATTACTCAACCCCTTTAATGCATCTGTCATAGGCAGGTCGCCCACCTTTTCACTCATGTTTACAAAGAAAAAAGCACGTAAGAAAAGCCCTAATGCATGGTAGGGATTGTTATCGGATCCTGCAAGTCTCCTGGCCTCAGACTCCATAGCAAGCGTGTTGTTCAAATCACCATAATTTAAACCGGTGCTTCCTGTCCAGTACTGGTTGTTGCCATAATACACATAGTTGGAACAAATGAACTGGTCCTGTTTATCTGCATCTCCACCGGGAAATACAACAATATCATTCAATATTGATTTGAGCAGGATGCCGGGCGGCACTTTACCTGGTACCGGCTGGTTAGAATTTTGAGAATAATCTTCAAACTTTTTTGAACAGCTTGTAACAAAAACTGCCATTGCAAGAGCAAGAAGTATAGGTCGGTTAATGAATTTCATATAAAGATTTTACTGTTTAATTTTAGTATTCGGCCTAAAGGATTTTTAGAATACAACATTTACATTAAAGCCATAGCTTCTGGTTGTCGGTGTTTGCAGAGTTTGTTCTCTTGATATTCCGTTAAACTGGCTTCTTCCCGGAAACTGGTCAACATCTATGTCATAAAAATCTTTGTGAAAGAAATACAACAGGTTTCTGCCAACGAGAGAAATATCGACCTTACTGATAAATGTCTTCTCAAAAAACTTTACAGGTAAAGAATAAGAAAGCACTACCTCACGCAGCTTCGCATAAGTTTTACTGGTACTGGTATGTTCTGCATCATTATAAAAGCTGCTTACATAATCCTGTATCCAATGGGTAGCAGTAGTATTTGGAGTATAAGAGAGTGTTTTTGAATTTGTGATTACCCCTGTTGTTGGATCATAAGCAATATTGCCGGCACCGCCCACTACCTGTACCTGGTCACCACTCATTATGGGTTTGCCATTTATGACAGCTCCGTTGTATCCTGCATCGCCCCAATGCTGCGATTCATATAAACGTGCCTGTCCTATTACACCTGTAACCGTGTTTTCGCCGCGGCCACCTTCTGTAAGTTTGCGTTTTACGTAGTCTCCGATTGTGCCCCCAACCATACCATCAAACTGGAAAGAGAAACTGAAAGATTTGTAAGCAAACCTGTTATTGACACCCCAGGCCCAGTTAGGGTCGCTGTGACCAAATTTTTGTGCTTTAGGAAGATAAATAGGAAACCCTGATTCATCCACAATCACTTTACCATCTGATGATTTTGCTTCAACAGTTGCATATAGCTGATCTACCCGGTCTCCTATTTTATACGGATAACCTGTACCATTTGATACTTCAGTAGCTCCGCCGGCAAATGCTGAATATACTTGTTTATATGTAGACCAGTTTGCAAAAATGTTCCAGCTAAAGTTTTTATTCTGTACCGCTGTACCCGTTAAAGAAAGTTCAGCTCCCGTTCTTTTTGTTGTAGCCCCGTTAGTTGTAAAATAGCTTAAACCACTTGTTTCAGATACATATTGATTGGAAATTGCAGGCCCGTCTTTATACTGGAAATAAGTAGCGCTTATGCCTAAACGGTTTTTCAAAACACGAACATCAACGCCAAACTCGTAGTTACTGCGTGAAGAAGGCCTGATGTTTTGATCTATTGAATAATTAGGCGCCCTGGCTCCTGTTTGGTTATTGTAAGTATACCCGGTTGAATAGAATGGTGTAGACAGGTTATAAACAGGTCCATCGTAAGGGGTGTAATAACTGTTGCCATACCCAACAGGGCTGCTGGCGCCAAGCGCCTGGAAAGAAGCCCCAATGTAAGGAGTTGTGCCACCATCTTTTACATTAGCAAAACTGCCACGTACTTTAAAAAAGGAGATTATTTTAGGTAAATCAATATAATCAGAGATAGCACTGCTTAAAGACACCGAAGGATAGAAAAAAGCGTTATGCCCGTTTGGTAATGCAGAGGTTTTATCAACCCGTCCGGTAGTTGAAACAGTGAAATATTTTTTATAAGTGATATCAGCAGAATAATAGGCGCTAAGCATTAAAAGGTTTGCCTGGTAAGAATAAGCACGTACCGGCAAATATGAGTTGGCGAAAGTATATACCTCGGGCACTATCAGTTGATTGGTACTTGTATAGCTCGAGCCATACTTCATGTTACGTGCAGTTGCGCCTGCATTTGCACTAATTGAAAAGCCGGAATTGGCTACATTTTCTTTATTGTAATTCAAGAGAAGTTCGCTATTGTTTTCCCAAAGGTCGCGGCGGTCTTCCCGGTAATTACCATGGTTGTGCTCATCTCCGTAAGGATGGGCAGACCAGGGTTCCTTTTCAGTTCGCAGTACGTTGTAGGTAGTCACATTCGAACGAACCATCAGGCTGAGATTATTATTAAACCTGTATGTAAAGGCAAGCCAGCCATAGAGGTCATTTTTGTAATGACCTCTCAGCCATTCATAACTCATAAAATAGGGGTTTTGATAGCGCTTATACTCTACAAAATTGGACTGGATACCTTCCTTGCCCGGCTGCCATATATTTCTAATACTGGGGTCTTTCACACTCCAGTCGGCACCTGTCCAGATGTCGACATCATAAATAATACTGTTAGGACCATAAGTTACATCGGGTATATTGGGTGTAAACTGACGATTGTAATTAATGTTGGCTTCAACCTTAAATTTATTGCTGACATCGTAACTTTCAATAACATTAAAGTTTACTGTATTAAGGCTTGTATTAGGTGTGATGCCGGTCTGGTATGAATTAGATACTGACATTCGCAGATTAGACCGGTCTGTAACTGCTGAGAAACTGATATTATTCTTTGTTAAAAAGCCTGTCTTTAAAAAATTATTCAGGTTATCTTTTCCACGTGACACCCAGGGAGTAGGCTGAATATGACTTTGGTGAACAATACCATCACCAGACTTATAAGTAAAATATTGAGTAGGATCGTACTTGCCATCATATTGCGGCAGCATTAAACCAATGTCGAGTCGTGGCCCCCAAACGTCATAGTCTTCATCATTGGTTCCATCTACCGAGTTTCCGTTGCTGTTATAATCGCCAAAAGCATATTGCTGTTTTTCGCCGCCACCATATTCATTCTGTACTTTAGGATTAGCAATAAACCCTTTATTAAATTGATTACTCGTATTAAATTCTACAGTAAAGCCTTTTTTATTGCGGATACCTCTTTTGGTAGTAATTAATATGGCGCCGTTTATTCCGCGACTGCCATATAAAGCTGCTGCAGTTGCACCCTTCAAGACTGTATAAGTCTCTATGTCATCGGGGCTGATGTTCCAGGTATCCGAGTTGATTGGAATACCGTCTACGATATAAAAATTAAGCGGCGAACCACGTAATAATACAGTAGGCGTAGCCAGTAATTCCTGGTTAATACCAATGTTCAAACCCGCTACTTTTCCGGCAAGACCGTTAATGGGATTAGGTTCGCGGGCTTTCAGCAAATCAGAGCCTTTTATCTCCTGTACAGAATAACCAAGCCTTTTGGTTTCTTTTCTGATACCAAGCGCTGTAACGACCACTTCCTGTAATTGTGCTGAAGAAGGTGTAAGACCAATTGAATAATAACTTTCATTACCTATAACTATAGTTGTGTCGTTAAAGCCCACAAACGAAACAGTTAGCCTGTTTCCTTTGGCAGCGGAAACAGAGAATTCACCATTGGCATCAGTAACAGAAATGCTTTTTTTAGATAGCGAAATACTTGCTCCAGAAATGGGTTGTTGAGATGATAAATTCACAACCTTTCCTCGCAGGGCTACCTGCTGGGCTTTCAAAGGCAGATATAGGATGAGACTAAATAGAAAGACAATGAATGATACAAAGTAAAATGTAAGCTGCTTCATAATATAATTGGTTACGGCAGCGAAACTAAAAGCACGACATTATCTTATTATGTCCCGTGTATTATGTTTGGTTTAACAAATCATTTTGTTATTATTAACAAGAGAGATGGGTGAGAGATTTTAGTGTTGTTGTAGGGACAGGTCGCGACCTGTCCCTACAACAACGTCCCTACAAAGTGCAGTTATTTTTTTCCTTAACTTCAAAATTATAACCGACTTTTATCTTGTTGTTAGATAACCTAAAATTATAAAATCAATCGTATGAACACGTCCTCTAAAGTATTATTGGGATTAGCTGCAGGCATTGCAGTAACAGCAGTTGCGGCTCTTTTAATTGAACCGGAAGATGTTGAAAAATATCGTAAGAAAGCTTATAAAAAAGGAAAGAAGCTTTGGAAAAAAACAAAAGAGTCTTCTGCCGATATTGCTGAAAACATTAAAGACAAAGTCTCTGACATCACAGAAAAAGTAATACACGACGGTAAAGAGTTATTATCTTAATTCGCTTTGGAGCGTATCAGCAAATTGATAGACCGCATTTTATTGGGCTGGTTTTAACTGACCTTACTTTAGTTACTGTTTATTTGCTGATACACTTTTTATCCTCCCGCTTTCACTATTAGAAGTAGCTCTTTATCTGCTCAATAAAATTTTGAAAAAGGTTATAGGGAGAAAAGAGAAAGCCAAAAACAAGCAGCAGGCCAATGCCGGCAAGGGAGCCAAATAAGTGTGCGGAATGATTGAGTCTTCCGCCACCTTTTTTATCGAGATAGGCTGTAACGCCAAGATACAAAAAGCCAAAAATAAAACCAGGAATACCTATCGGGATGAATATGATACCAATCTTTTGAATGGGTGATAAAAAGATGCCGGCAAATATGACTGCTGACACTGCTCCACTTGCTCCGAGGCTTCTGTAATAGTAATCTTCTTTATGCTTCAGGTAAGTAGGAATGAGGCAAAGAACCTGCGAGATAACATACAGAGCTAAATAAAGAATACTTCCCATTGAACCAAACTTCTCTGCAAACTCGCCTTCTACAAATGCACCGAAACTATAAAATGAAAGCATGTTGAACAACAGGTGACCTATATCTGCATGAATGAGTGCGCATGACAGAAACCTGTACCACTGTTTTTGATTGGTAACAGCAGGAGGATAAAAAATAAGTTTATCGGTCAGGTCTTGATTGGAGAATGCAATAAAAGAAACAATACCGGTTATAACGATGATGATGATAGTAATACTCATGGGCGGCAAGTTAAACAATTATTCATGATGGTATTTCTCATTCCGGATAATGGTGCAGGCGCGGTAAACCTGCTCGGCAAGCATCAGCCGCACAAGCTGGTGAGGAAATACCAAAGGAGAAAACGACCATATAAAATTGGCTCTCGTTTTAACTTGCTCATCTACACCAAAAGCTCCTCCGGTTAAAAAGATAAGTTGCCTGACACTGGTATTAGCCCTTGCTTCTATAAATGCAGCCAGTTGAGGCGAAGTGATCTCTTTGCCCTTTTCATCAAGCAACACAAGGTAATCCTCTTTCTGCAAAGCATTCAGAATAGTCTGCGCTTCATTTTTTTTAATATCACTTTCTGTTGAATGGGTCGTTTGTTTTGCCGCAGGCAGAATTTTCCATTCTGCCGCATAATATTTGCCTATTCTTTTAGTAAAGTCTTCAATGCCTTCTTTTACATAACTCTCATGTCCCTTGCCAACAGACCACAATTGTATTTTCATAAGCTTCAAAGTTATACTGCAAGCGGCATAAGAGCTGAATAATGAACAAAAGTACAATCCACCATGTAGCTTAATGGGCACACAGGCAAATGAGG